>JBDSYI010000195.1:0-7642 GCA_039925745.1 Casimicrobium sp.
GCCACCGCCCTGAATTTGCCAAGCGCATCGTCAAGGTGGAACCGATGGATCATGCCTCGGCGGGTCAACTGATTGATCACGCGCGGCACTTTTTTGCGATGCCTAAAGCCCGACTGGGCCCGCATCACCACGCATAGGTCGTGAGAACCGTCGGCTGATCGCTCGATTGCCGCGCTACTTTGAACGCTGATATCAAGGGGGTCTCAACGTGCTTGATGCCATGAAAATAACCTTTGCAGGCGCGGCCGATACCGTTACCGGGTCGCGCCACTTTGTCGAAACGGGCGACCAGCGGATACTGCTGGACTGTGGACTGTTTCAGGGCTTCAAGACGTTGCGACTACGCAACTGGGCCCCGTTTCCGGTGTCGCCGCGGGAAATTGATGCGGTTGTGCTGAGCCACGCCCATCTCGACCACAGCGGCTATTTGCCTGTGCTGGTGCGTGACGGGTTTCGTGGCCAAATTATTTGTACAAAGCCGACGCGCGATCTGGCCGAAATCATGTTGCTGGACAGCGCACACTTGCTCGAAGAGGAAGCGCGATATGCAAACCTCCACAGCTTCAGTAAACACAAACCGGCGCTTCCGCTCTACACAACCGCCGACGTGCGCCGCTGCATGAAGCAATTTGCGCCCATCAATTGGGCGCAACGACATCGCGTGGGCCCAGTGGATATTGAGCTGTCACGGGCGGGTCATTTACTCGGCGCGGCAGTCGTCACGCTCACGCATCGTAAGCGTCGCCTCGTCTTCAGCGGCGATTTGGGTCGCAAAGATGACTTGCTCGTCGCGCCTCCTGCAGCGATTCGCAGCGCTGATGTGCTGCTCGTTGAGTCAACCTACGGCAATCGACTTCACCCTCGCGAATCAGTGTCCGACGTACTAGCGGCCATCATCCGCGATACCGCTGCGCGTGGCGGCACAGTGCTGATGCCTTCGTTTGCGGTGGGCCGTGCGCAGGCATTGCTGCTGTGTCTGGTTCGTCTTAAAAGGGCGGGGGTCATTCCGGATCTTCCGGTGTTTCTTGATAGTCCGATGGCGACAAAGGCCACGCTCATTCATCGCGAACACGCGGCTGAATTGCGCATCAGTCAGGCCGAGATGCAGGCGATTTGCAAGAGTGCGAAATTCGTCGGAAAGCCCGAAGAGTCGCAAAAGATTTCCATGCTTAACTTCCCCTCGATCATCATCGCGGGCAGCGGCATGGCAACGGGCGGTCGCATCCTGCATCACTTGAAGTCGTACGGGCCAGACCCACGAAATCACATTGTTTTCCCAGGCTTTCAGGTGCCGGGCACGCGCGGTGCGAAATTGCTCGCCGGAGATCGTGAATCAAAAATTCACGGCCAGTACGTCAAGATAAACGCGCAAATCAGTCAAATCGAAGGCTTTTCCGGACATGCCGACGCCGACGAACTGATGCGTTGGCTATCGCAGTTCCGTAATCCACCGAAGCAAACCTTCGTAGTTCACGGTGAACGCGATGCTGCCGATGCGCTACGTCTACGCGTGCACGATCAGTTGGGCTGGGCGGTCAACACCGTGGAGCATTTGCAGTCAGTTTTGGTTTGAGGCAAGAAAACCTACGTTCGCCGTTTCAGCATAGCTGACAGGAGCGGCAACCCGTTCCGCGCAACCAGCCAAAGCTGCGAGCCGCGCTTGATAAAGCTGAGTACTCGCTTGGGGCCAATAAAAAAAAGCGTAGCGCCCACGGCGCCGATCACAAACGGGTTGCCCACAACTCTACGCACGGCGGCCACTCGTGCATCCACTATCGATGCGCTGCGAAAAACGGGGGCCAATTGTTGTTCAAATTGCTCACGCTGCTCGGACGTGATCAACAGCAGTCGTTCACGCCGCGCCGACAATTCTGCTACGCGGTCGCGGGCTTTCATGATGGTTCCGTAGGCGTGCGTTCGCGATCTTTGCGAAGTTCTTTCAAGCTGGCAGCGAACAACGGCGGTTTCGCGGCGTAGCGCATGACAAGCATTCGCCAAAGCACCGCTGCGATCAGGACAAATACGGCACCCAGGCCAACAATGGCTGAGAGGCGATACGAATCCCAAAACGCAGCAACGACGAACACTACAGCGAGCACGATCGCGACGCTCACGCAGAAAAGCGCCGCGAGGGCGAGAAGAACGAACCCGGCAAGGCGAAGCCACTCCTCTTCAATCTCGGTCGACAGTAATTCGAGGCGCGTTTGCACGATGGCCAGAAATGACCCGCCCAGATTCTGCACCGAACGAAGCAGGTTCCCGGCAATGCCTGCCGGGGCCTCGCCGTCAGCAGGCATAACTAGCGGCGACCGATCAGCACGCCGATGGCGAGGCCAAGCGCCGCGCCGGCGCCAATCGCCTGCCAAGGGTTGTCGTGCACGTAAGCATCGGTTGCTCGTGCCGCCTGTTTGGCTTTGGCCCTGGCAACATGCTCAATGTGACTGAGTTCATCACGAGCTACTTTGAGACTATGTTCCAGTTTTTTTCTGGCAGCGGAGTAGCCCGCCTCGGTATTGGTGGATGTGACTCGTAGCAATTCTTCCGCACCGTCAACGACGGCCTGGAAATCATGTGCCAATTTGTCTTTGGCGGCGTTGAGACCTTCGATCGTATCCATGGCAATTGTCCTTTCAAGAAAATCAGTTGCGTTAGCGGGGTTTAGTCTACTCGCTGTGCGCAAAATGGTGTTGCGCTGCATCAAGGTTCGTCAGAAACGATTGCGCGACTGGCATGCACCGTGGCGGCGAGAATGAGTCGAGATCATTGAAGCTTGCGGAACAGCGCCGGACCTATTCCCTGTAACGGCCCGAGAGGGTTGCGTTCCTCTTCGAATTTGCGAATGTTTGGCTGCCCGCTCCATACTTTGTAAACGACAACGTTTTCGTCGAGCACGATGACGGCGTTAAAACGCCAGCCGGTGACGCTCGTTTCTTGTCGAAAACCGAGTACATCAAGCCAAAAGTTGCCGATACGCTCGCGTTCAGTATGCGTTTGCTCGATCTCCAGACCCGTACATTTTTGTCGTTTGACCAGACAGGCGCGTAGTCCATCGTCGAGCATTCCTGGATCGAGCAAAGGCACATTGGCCAGCCGGTGCATTAAGTCGGTGTGGTTGAGCGACACGATATTCGGGGTGACGTCGGCGCTTATGGCCATTGCATTTAACTCATCAAGTGTGGTGCGCTGGATGATGATTCGATCAAACGTTGCTTTCGCCTCGGCGTAGTCTTGCCACGGCATTTTTACTTCGGATTTTGAAGTGGGTAACAAGGATGCGCAACCGGATAAAGCGCTAAAAGTGACGAGCGCGATCAAACAGTGCGCGGCGTGGCTAAGCCATGTCGTGGCACGTATCCAATCTAATTGAAATGACTCGCTTGATAACGCTAATCGCATGACTCTTTTGCCCCTTTCCAATCAAGAAAATTGCGGAGCGCAGCGCGCAAATTGGTCACGACTCTACGCTCTCGAACCGGAAGCTTAGGCGCACTGACCTGCTGAACGTTTGCGCTATGTCAACGCGCCGTGAGGTTGAAACGCGCATGCTTGATCCATCATCGATCCGCATTGTGTTCTTGCGCAATATGCGGTTGAGGCAAACGAATTTCAGCGTCAATTGGAGAAATCTCATGAGCTACAAAACCATTCTCGTTCACGTAGACAACAGCGATCGTGCGCTAGAGCGTATCCGCATCGCCATCGAATTGGCGCAAACATTTGAGGCTCATCTGGTGGGGGTGGCAACAGTGGGCATGATCGCGCTTTCGAACACGTACGGCCTTGATGGCACGCCGAGCTACATGGCCGAAGCGATGGATGACATGGAAAAACTGGCAGCCACTGCGGCCGAGCGCTTTGTGGAGAAGGTGAAGGCTGCGTGCCTGCCGTCCTACGAAAGCCGAGTGCATCGTGGGGATCCCGCGTATCACGTGTGTACCGACGCGCGCTATGCCGATCTGGTTGTCATTGGTCAAAACGAACCGGGGAAATCAACTGCGTCAACCCCCGCTGATTTGCCGCAGAGCGTGATGTTGGGTTGCGGTCGCCCCGTGTTGATCATTCCCTATGCCGGTCACTTCAGGACGGTTGGCCGTCGAGCGATGTTTCTGTGGAACGCCAGCCGTGAGTCAGCCCGCGCCGCAACCGACGCGCTGCCTTTTTTTACGCGTGCTGACGACGTTCGGGTGAGTGTATTTGACGCCAAAGCCAATATGGGGGGACACGGCGATGAGCCAGGCATCGACGTTGCAACGTACCTCGCGCGGCAAGGCGTGAAGGTCACGGTGAATCGCGACACGAGTGGCGGCGATGTGGGTTCGTCGGTGTTGTCTCGGGCCAATGATTTTGACGCCGATCTCATCGTAATGGGCGGCTACGGGCACACGCGCATGCGCGAATGGGTGCTGGGCGGCGTGTCAAAAACTTTGTTGGAACACATGACGGTGCCCGTGCTGATGTCGCACTGATAGCCGCTGACGAAGCAGTGGCGCGTCGCTCAAACCGCGCAGCCTGCCTTGAAGGCGATGTCCGAAATTAAACATCTTTCGTTTGTAATGACCATTGTATTGGGGCTAGAGCCGATTTATTGTGATTGTCGACTTTTGACAAAAACAGAAGCTATCCCTAGAACAATCGTCATTTAAACGAAAAGTTAATGAGTAGAGTGAGAGCGCTCGATCATCCCGATGCTGCGTTCAACCCGGTTGGTTCGGGCTGGGTATGCGCTCGTCGGGAAAAAGAACAGCGTCAACACGATAATACGGAGGAATTGTTAGTGCCCTTCCGGAAGTTTTCGCTTGACAGATATTCAATCGCCACGCGGCGCAATGTCCCTACGTGGTTCCAATGCCGAGCGCGGTGTCAATCCGCTTCGCGTCTTGATCGTTGATGACGAGGAAGACATTCGTGATTTGCTGGCGACGTATCTCGGCAGACAGGGCATCGAAGTATTCGAAGCCAGCTCCGAGGCCGAGTTGCGCGCCGTCATGATTGCCCACACGCCGGATGTGGTGCTGCTGGACGTGAACCTCGGGATGGAGGACGGTTTCGCCATTGCGCGCCGATTGCGCGTCGACTGGTCTGGCGGCCTGCTCATGGTGACAGGGCGGGGCGACACCATTGATCGGGTCGTGGGGCTCGAGATTGGCGCTGATGATTACGTGACTAAACCCTTCGAGCTGCGCGAATTGCTGGCGCGCGTGCGCAGCGTTGGACGCAGGGCTGTGGCGCAGCTGGAACCGTCGCTAGCCGCAACCGATTCGCCGCACTCCCTGCGTTTTCACGGTTTCATGCTGGATGTCGAACGACGCAAACTGACCGATGCGAGCGGCGATGAAATTGCCTTGACCACGGGTGAGTTCGCGCTCCTTGCAGCACTGGTTGAGAAGCCGGGGCACCTTTTAAGTCGCGACGATTTGTTGCGACGTACACACCGTCGCGATGCCGGGCCGTTTGATCGTACGATCGACGTGCAAATCGGGCGCCTGCGCAAGAAGCTTGGTGACGATGGCAAAGATCCACGCATCATCAAATCGGTACGCGGCGCAGGCTACGTGCTCGTGACAGCCTGAGGAATAAAGAGAACACCATGGTCACGCGCAGCGAAGACGCGTTCAAGCTTTTATTCCACGCTGCGCCGGACGCCATTCTGGTGGTCGACAGCACTGGGCGCGTTCGCCTTAACAACACCGAAGCAGAGCGCCTGCTCGATGCTGCGCCGGGGGAATTGCGTGGCATTTCGGTAGAGCGTCTGGTGCCGGCAGCCACGCGGCGTCATCATGCGAAACTACGTGAGGGATTTCAGAGCGAAGCACGGCGACGACCGATGGGAGTCGGTCTCGCGCTCAAAGCGGTCAAGTTGAGCGGCCATGAATTTCCGGTGGAAATCTCGCTGGCTCCGACCCATAGCGAAGACGGAGACGAAGTCATCGTTATCCTGCGCGACGTCAGCGAACGCCTGAACGCGCGCCGCACCGAGCGCGAACTGGTGCGCGCTAATGCGCTAGCCCGCGTGAGTCAACTGGCACTGCGTGAGCGCGATTTCGACGAAGTCATTGTCATCATGCGTGATGTCAGTGAACGCTTGAACGCGCGCCGAACGGAACGCGAACTGGTGCGTGCCAATGCGCTCGCTCGCGTGAGCCAGCTGGCGTTGCGCGAGCGAGACTTTGATACCGTCGGCAAGCATGCCGTCGAATGTGCGCTCCTACCGTTGGCGGCCGATATGGTTGCCATATTTGGCCAGGAAGCAAGCGACGAAGCGTTGCGTTGTGATGCTGCCGTCGGCCCGCTCGCGCATCGAGTTACCAGCGCGCGCATCGAAAAAACACAATCGATGCTTTCTGGCGCCGTCCTGGAGAGCGGGGTGCCCTTGCTGGTAGGCGACACGGCAACGTCCAGCGTTGCCATATGTCCCTTGCTGCTCGAAGCGGGCATTCGAAGTCTCGTCATCGCGCCAGTGGGTGACCGTGAACGCATCAGCGGGCTCTTGATTGCCGGTTCGGCCACGACACATCACTTTACGACCGATGACGTGGCATTCCTTGAAGCCGTCGCCAATATCGCATCGAACGCCATGCAGCGATCCGTGGCCGAGGAGAAACTTTTGCTGTCGCAGCGACTGGAATCTCTCGGGCAACTCACGGGCGGCGTCGCACATGATTTCAATAATCTGCTGACGGTCATCTCGGGCAACCTGCAGATTCTTGAAGAAACACACCTGCCTGATCCTTTCGCGCAACGTGCTATTGCGTCAGCCCATCGTGCGTCAAAACGGGGTGCCGAACTCACCGCCAAGCTGCTTGCATTTGCGCGGCGACAAACCTTGCGTCCGTCGGCAGTGCCAATCCCCGAATTGCTGGCTTCATTCCGCGATTTACTGGCGCGCACACTCGGTCCCAATATCGAGATTCAAGTTGAGACTGAAGCGTCACTTCCCGCTGCGCTGGCTGATGGTGGTCAACTGGAAACGGCACTGCTCAACCTGGCTGTCAATTCGCGTGATGCGATGGCTGGCGGCGGTAAGCTTCTGATTGAAGCGAGCGCAGTTGATCTGACTGCCGACGAGGTTCGCTCGATCGATGATTGGCGAGCCGGACGCTATATCTGCATTAGTGTGACCGACACCGGTACTGGTATGACCCGCGAAACAATGCGGCGAGCCTTCGAGCCTTTTTTCACGACGAAAGGAATCGGTAAAGGTAGTGGGTTAGGGCTCAGCATGGTGTACGGCTTCGCCAAACAGTCGCACGGCCACGTCACAGCGTATAGCGAGGTCGGGACGGGCACCACAATCAATTTGTTCCTTCCTGTCGCATCAGATTCGAGTCGCAAGGCAACCGAGCACAGCGAAGCAGTGTCAGCGCCTACAGGATCAGAGTGTGTATTGGTCGTTGAGGATGACGCCGACGTGATGGACGTCGCAGTGAGTTTTCTAAAAGCACTAGGCTATACGGTGTTCACCGCGAACAATCGCCGCTCAGCCATCGCGCGCGTTCGCGCCAATCCCGACATTGACCTGCTGTTTACCGATGTGGTGCTGGCGGGCGACGAGACGGGGCCAAAAGTGGCGAAAACACTGCAAAAAATCAAGCCAATGCTTCGCGTGCTCTACGCGTCTGGCTATGCGCGCAGCGCGCTACCG
>JBDSYI010000196.1:0-22043 GCA_039925745.1 Casimicrobium sp.
CTTCGGTGACACCTTCACGACGAACACCGAGCATGTTGGCGATTAGCTCTTGCGTCATCACCAGATCGTTGCTTTTGAGTCGGTCCAGACTCAATAACAGCCAGCGGCACAATTGTTGATCCAGCGAATGGTGACGATTGCACACTGCCGTTTGCGCCATCTGTGTGATCAGTGCCTGTGTGTAGCGGAGCAACAAATGGAGCACCGGGCCTGCTCTGTTGAACTCTTGCATCATCAGGCTGGCTTGCAGCCGATAGCCCATCCCCGCACTCTGCACCAATGCACGACTCGGCGTTGACGAGCCGCCCATGAATAAGGAGATGCCGACGATACCTTCATGGCCAACGACAGCGATTTCGGCCGACGCACCATCTTCCATCACGTAGAGCAACGACACGATGGCGGTCGTCGGAAAGTAGACGTGAGTCATCCTGCTGCCTGACTCGTAGAGCACCTTACCGAGTGGCATTTCCACCGCTTCGAGCTGCTGATGCCAACGCTCCCATTCGGCAGCTGGCAATGCCGCGAGAAGATCGTTCTGTTTCGGGTCGTTCGCGGCTTTTTTCACGCTCGCCAAGCGCTTGCCTCGTGCGGTTTGACCGGCAACGGCGCTACTTTGAAGACCGGGTTCGACATCCTCGTCACCGCCTTTAATCAAGGGGATTACGTTAGACGGAAGTATAGACATGCCAGCTATCCTGTCAAAAATTGAACTGTGTGGAGAAAAATGTTCTTTGTCATAGAAATAGTGCGTCGAACTGCGCTATCGCTGAAGCGCAGACGACGTGCGCAACTGGGCACTCGGAACCGCGCCCACTCTGGATGCACTTACCCGCCAGATGATGTTGCCGACATCATCGGCAACCAGTAGCGCGCCGCGTTTATCGACGGCGACGCCAACCGGGCGCCCCATCGCATTGCCGTCACCGCTCAGAAATCCGGTTAGCACATCGATCGGATCACCGACCGGTTTGCCACCTGCGAACGGCACATAAATAACTTTGTAGCCGCTACGCGGCTTGCGGTTCCACGAACCGTGTTGCCCGACAAACATCCCGTTCTGAAAGCGGCTCGGAAGCGTCGTTCCCTTTGAAGCGACGAGGCCGAGCGACGCCGTGTGTGAACCCAGCGCGTAGTCTGGGACGAGCGCTGTTGCAACAAGCTCTGGTCGTTGCGGCGTCACGCGCAAGTCAAGGTGTTTGCCAAAGTAGCTGTAAGGCCAGCCGTAAAAGCCACCGTCTCTCACCGAGGTCATGTAGTCCGGCACCAGATCATTGCCCAATTCGTCGCGTTCGTTCACCGAGGTCCACAGCATGCCGCTGTCTGGCTCCCACGCCATGCCGACCGGGTTGCGCAGACCGGTCGCAAACTCACGATGGCTACCCGTTTTGACATCAATCTCCCAGATCGCGGCACGACCAATCTCTTCGTTCATACCGTTCTCTGCGGCGTTGCTATTTGATCCCACCGACACAAATAATTTTCTGCCGTCAGTGCTGGCCAGCACATTTTTTGTCCAGTGATGATTGCGCGTGCCAGCGGGCAAATCGACGACAACGGTGCCGCGATCGGCGATATGGGTTTGCCCGGCGACATACGGAAAGCGAACAATCGAATCTGTATTGGCCACGTAGAAATCGTTGCCAATTAAAGCCATCCCAAACGGCGAATTCAGCCCTTCAAGAAAGACCGTTTTTGTTTCGGCCACGCCGTCACCATCGATATCGCGCAAAAGGGTAATGCGGTTGGCGCTGCGTGTCACCGCCCCCGCCGATTTCATGACCAGCTTCATGACCAGGCCCCGAATGCCTTTGCTGTCTTCCGGTTTCGGCGGTGCATTGGTTTCGGCCACCAACACATCGCCGTTGGGCAACACATAGATCCAGCGTGGATGATCGAGACCCTCAGCGAATCGGACCACTGAAGTGCCGTCGGCCGCGACCGGGCTGCCGCTGACAGGCCACCCTGTCGCGGTAGCGATGTTGACGGTCGGGATAAGCGTCGTCACCGGAGCGGGAAGCTGCGGGTTTGGCCCCGTGCCAACAGTGGTAGAAAGCGGCGAAGTCGCTGCGCATCCCGTGAGCCAGAGCGCGATTAGCGCAAACAAGCCGAGGCTTTCAAGCAGCATGCGACCGCGCGTCATCATTGGCGTACGAGCCGATGCAGGAGACGAGTTTGAATGTTCAATGACTTTGCTAGAGGAGGATGAGTTCACAACGATTTGATTCATGTTCGGGGGACGAATGCAATGTCGAGCATGCTCAAAAATAGACTCGCTGTCTGTGCGTTAGCGTACATCCAAAACAACGCGCTGAGTCTGCTCTTCTTCTAAATAAGCCCTTGCTGACGGTATTGTCTATGGCGTCTGGACGAGGTTTAAATACCCGGAGGACAGTGGTCATCCTAATCGAGCGACGTGGTAGCGGACTCCCGAGTGCCTCGTTGCAGGAATTCAATCTCGCTGCAACCGACGAAAAAGATCTAATTTCTAGGCTAATTTCATCCGCTAAACCGTCATACGACGGCGAAGGTCCTACACAACGTTGAGGGTTGTACCGACACACTAACCCAACGTCAGATGCTCAAATCTGAGGCTATGCCCATTGCGTCCAAAGCAGTCAAAATTTTCCTCGCTGTCGTGGGCGTCGTAGTTGCTGCGGCGCTGCTTGCAGCGCTACTCTTCACAATGTTCTTCGACATCAATCGCTACAAGCCGCGCATTGAAGCAGAGATGTCGAGAGCGCTAGCCATGAATGTTGCCATCGAGGGACAGCTGGCGCTGACCTTGGCGTCGGGATTGCGGGTAAAACTCGCCAAGGTTCGCGTCAGCAATCGGGGCGCTGAACTGGCTTTCGTCGAAGCGCTTGATGTGGCGATCCCGCTGATGTCGATCTTTAGGGACGAGATTGCTTACAGCACCGTCGTTGCAACCGGAGCGCGAGTATCCATCCGGCGTGACACCGCTGGCAAGTACAACTACGAACGGATGCCAGCGGACACCGCGCAATCGCGTCCGCTAGATTTGGCAAAAGTATCGTTCACTGACCTGTCTGTGGTTTATGGCGATCAGCAGCCAGATGATCGACTGGAGCTCAGCGCATGTAACGGCGATGTGACTGATTTGCGAACACCTGGTGGCGAGCCTCTCTCGAAACACGTTTCTTTCAACGGACAATTCAGATGCGCTGCGCTTAAAGGCCCTGGCCTCGACAAAGATAGAGTCGTCACGGATGTCACGTTCACTGTGCTGGCCAAGCAGGGCATATTTGACGTCGATCCAATTACTATGCAGGCGTATGGCGGACAGGGCACGGCGAAGATTCGGATGGACCGTTCGCTGGCTGTTCCGACGCTCACCGTGAACGCCTCATTACCGAAGTTTCGTGTTGAAAAATTATTAAAATCACCGCCCTCCGGCAAGTCAGTGAGCGGGCTCCTGAATTTCTCGGCAAACCTGTCGATGCGCGGCTCAACGCAACTGGCAATGCGGCAAAGCGCACGGGGCGATATGGCACTATCTGGTGCGAGCCTAACCTTGAGCGGAGTCGATCTCGATCAGCAACTGCAGAAGTTTGAATTAAGCCAAAGCCTTAACTTGCTGGAAGTCGGCGCATTACTTTTTGTTGGCCCCATCAGTCTTGTTGTTACCAAGGGCGTTGAAGTCGTCGGTCTCGCAAAGCAGGGTGGCGCCAGCACATCAATACGCAATGTAGTATCGCGCTGGACAGTGGAAAAGGGTGTGGCTCACGCCACTGATGTCGCGCTCACCACAAACGAAAACCGGGTTGCGGTTCATGGCGATCTGGACTTCGTACGCAACGAATTCCAGGGCATCGTGGTGGCATTGGTTGACCACAATGGTTGCGCCAAAGCACGCCAGAAAGTCAGCGGCCCGTTCAGCAAGCCGATCGCGGATCAATCGAATATCCTGTCTCCAGTGGAACCGCTTCTGAAGCTCTTGGACAGTGCAAAAAAACTTTTCTCGAGTGGTCAAGACAAGTGCGAAGTGTTCTACCGCGGCTCGCTGCCATCACCGAAGTAGCGTCGTGTCGGAAAAAGCACACAACGAGCTTGATGCTTATGTGTGCTAGCGCACTGACTGAACAGTGCTGCGTTGGCAGACTCCCAAGTGTGCGTTACGTGCAATATGTGGCGTTATGTGTGTCGATTTACGTGAAATCGTACTAAAAAAATTTTCGCTCGCACAGGCGGAACGCCGTCCACACTCTTTAATACTGTTTTGACCTCCATGACGACACACTCTCAGCCTGACGCAATCAGGGACGCGAAGATTCGTTTCGATGTTGAACCCGAGTCGCGAATTGCCCGGCAATCATTTGTGGGTACAGGGCCCGGCGGTACCGATCAAGGGGTACTATCGGGCACCGCGCATTTATCAACCGTACGAAAGCTCTCCGGATTCCCCATGCGTCGCAAGTTGGAACAGACCGGTGCTACGGTAATCGCGCTGTCGGCGCTCGCTACCTGGACCCGCATTGATGACGCCCTGTCGCCGATCATTGGTCGGCGCGGCGTGGCCGGTCTCTATAAGCGCAGTCTTTCTCTGACGCGGGCAGCGCACCCGGTTTTGGCGGCGGTGTTTGAGGGCACGCTGCAACTGGGCGACTACACAACTCTGCAAAATGCATTGGCGCAACAGGCCGCACCTATCGCTATGGCAGCCAGTGAAGCACTGTTGCAAACTTTTCACGATCTTCTGACCAAACTGATCGGGCCATCGCTCACCGAGCGCTTGCTATGTCCGCTTTTGGACAAACCCTCATCAAGCGGCGATGCCGTAAAGGATTCGTCGCGATGACCATCGGCAAAGCAACTATCAGTCGTTTACTAACCGGCGTGCCCGGTCTGGATGAGGTGCTGGGTGGCGGGTTACCCGAATTTTCCTGCAATTTGATCGCCGGACCGCCGGGCAGTGGCAAAACGACGCTGGCGCATCAGATGATGTTTTCACTGGCGACACCGGAGCGGCCCGCCATCTACTTTACCGTGCTGGGTGAACCACCGATCAAGATGCTGCGCTACCAGCAGCAATATGATTTTTTCGATCTCGACAAACTCAATCGCTCGATCCGGTTCGTTAATCTTTCGGACGACGCCGCGACTGGAAATCTCGACAAGGTACTGAGTCGCATCGTCGCCGAAGTCGAAAAACACGAACCCGGAATGGTGTTTGTCGACTCGTTTCGCTCCGTGGTGCTGGCCGGCCAAGACGGCGGTACGTCGTTTGGTGCGCTCCAGCAATTTATCCAGAACCTCGGCGTGCTGATGACGAGTTGGCAGGCAACTACCTTTCTGATTGGTGAATATTTCTCGGAGAACGACCCGAACCCGATTTTCACCGTTGTCGACGGGCTGATCTGGATGCGGCAGAGCGTGAAAGGCGATTCGGTCGTTCGCAAAATAGAGATTACCAAGATGCGCGGGCAGCCTTCGTTGCTCGGCTTGCATACATTTCGTATGAGCAGCGCCGGCATCCATGTGTTTGCGCCGCCACACGTGGCAAAGCGCGCTGAATCGGACGTACCGATGCCGAAGCGTGAACGCCTGTCGATGGGTGTGCCGGGGCTTGACGCAATGATGGGTGGCGGACTGCCGCGTGGCTATTCGGTATTGGTGACCGGTTCCTCGGGCGCTGGCAAGAGTATTTTGGCCGGGATGTTTTTGACGGAAGGTGCCCGGCTTGGCGAGACGGGCGTAATTGCTGCCTTTGAGCAACGCCCCAATGCGTCGCGCGGACGTGCCATCGCCGAGTTGATTGCAAGCGGGCGTATAGGCGTCGTCGACACGCGCGCGCCTGATCTTTCGGTTGATGAAGTCGCAAAGCTCTTGATTGATGAAATTGTCCGCCTGAAAGCCAGTCGCGTGGTGATCGATTCGTTATCGGGCTTCGAGCTCGCGTTGGCACCTAACTTTCAAAGCGACTTCCGGGAAGCCCTGTCGCGGATGGTCACGGCGCTGGCCAAAACAGGCGCGACGGTACTGATGACCTCAGAGCTTGAAGACCGATACACTGATTTGCGTTTCAGTCCTTACGGCACCGCCTTCTTGACCGATGCGATTATCGTTCAGCGCTACGTTGAGATGGAGTCGCGGTTGCGCCGCGTGATGGCTGTGGTCAAGGTGCGCGCGAGTGCGCACTCCAATGAAATTCGCCTCTTTGAAATCGACGATGACGGAATTACGATTGGTGATTCGCTCAGCGACTATGAAGCGCTGTTGAGTGGTTCGGCCACTCGAAGCTTGCAGTGATTGAAAGCCTGCTTGATCGCAAAATAGCTTCGGCTAAGCGCGCACTTGCGCTGCTCGATGAGGAGGCGATTCGACTGCGTGGTGAGTTGGTTGTTTTGCGTCGTACGGTCGCGTACGAAACGCCAACAGTCAGTTTGAGCCGCGTCGCCGAACTTTTAGAAGCGAACGAGCAATTGGTGCTCGCGGCATTGCACTCGGATCATGTGGCAGAGACCGCAGTGAGCGAGCTGTTCGGTGTGTCAAATATGAATCAGCGCGACGAACTCACCGGCACGCCTAATCGCGCCTTGATGATTGACCGTATGGAGCACGCCATCGACATGGCCGAGCGCGGCGGTATGCGGCTCGCAGTGTTGTTTCTGAAAATTGATCACTTCAAGCTGATTAATGATTCCCATGGCCACCTGATCGGTGATGAGGTTCTGCAGTTGGTAGCGCGCCGACTGCAGGCGACGATACGCGCAGCCGACACGGTGAGCCGATTCGGTGGCGACGTATTTGTAGTGTTGCTGACGGAAATATCGCAAGCCTCAGACGCTGCGTTGGCGGCAGTTAACCTGCTAGCCGCTATCGCTGCGCCCAGCCCTGTGAAAGACGGAAAAGTGCAATTGTCCGCGAGCGTGGGTATCGCTGTCTATCCCAGTGATGGCGTAGACGCGGAAACACTCATCAGCCGCGCCGACGAGGCTATGGATCGCGCCAAGCGACAGGGCGGCGGTGGTTTTGAGCATGCCTTGCCGCTACCTTCCAGTGTGTCGGCTCAGTAAATCTGGCTTGTCACCCACGTAACAAAATACGCAGGTTAGACGGCAGCTTCCACGCGCCCGACACTTCCCGTTGATATCCGAATTTCAACGTCATGATCTTGCCGATCATCCACTAGCGTGAGGTAGGGTTCAGGTTGCTCAATGCCGTCGATCAAAACCCTTGTCACGCTCGTTCCTGAACCAGCCATTGCAAGTTGTCGCACCGAAATCGAATACAACGTGTCGTGGTGCCGATAGCGCAGGCTGAAACCGTCCCAGTCAGGAGGCAAACACGGCTTAAAGCTCAATTTGTGGGCATGAATCTGTACACCCAGCATTGATTCAAGGACGAACCGATACATCCAGCCCGCCGATCCGGTATACCAGGTCCAACCGCCGCGTCCGGTGTGCGGCGCGACGGCATACACGTCGGCTGCGACGACGTACGGCTCGACTTTGTAGGCGGCAATGGCTTCCTCTGAGCCGCCATGATTGATCGGGTTGATCATGTTGAACAATTCCCAGGTGCGAGTCCGGTCACCCAAAGCGGCAAATGCCATCGCCGCCCAGATTGCACCGTGCGTGTATTGGCCACCGTTTTCTCGCACGCCTGGCAGATAGCCTTTGATGTAGCCGGGGTTCAGCGCAGATTTATCAAACGGCGGATCAAGCAATTGAATGAGTGCAGCGTCGCGACGAACGAGGCGTTGATTGAGCGACGACATCGCTGTATGCGAACGTGTAGTTTCGCCCGCACCGGACAGCACTGACCAGCTCTGCGAAATCGAATCGATCTGGCATTCAGGATTGATGCCCGATCCGAGCGGTGTTCCGTCATCGAAGTATGCGCGTCGGTACCAGTCACCGTCCCACGCATGTTGCTCAATGTTGCGTTGTAACTGATCAGCTTCCGTTTTGCAGCGATCAGCGAAGGTGGCATCGCCATAGTCGCGGGCCAGATCGGTGAACTTCGTTAGCGTGTCGTATAGAAAGAATGCGAGCCATACGCTCTCGCCTTTGCCCTGCATGCCGACGAGATTCATGCCGTCGTTCCAGTCGCCAGAACCCATCAGCGGCAAACCATGTTCGCCGAATCGCAGGCCGCGCAATATCGCACGCACGCAGTGTTGATACAGGCTCGTTTTCGTTGCGGAACGAATGGGAAGATCGTAGTACGAGTCATCTTCTGGATTGACTGCACGTCCCTCCAGCGATGAAACCATTTCTTCGAGTACAGCACTGTCACCCGTGCTCTGAACATAGCGACAGGTAGCCTGCGCGAGCCACAGGAAATCGTCAGAACAATGTGTACGCACGCCCCGTCCGGACGGAGGATGCCACCAGTGCTGGACATCACCTTCCGTAAATTGACGTGAAGCGCAGAGCAGTATCTGCGACCGCAACATCATAGGTTCGGCGTGCACCAGTGCCATCGCATCTTGCAGTTGATCGCGAAAACCAAATGCGCCGCCTGATTGATAGAAGCCGCTGCGCGCCCAGAGTCGACAACTGATGACCTGGTAGAGCAGCCAGCCGTTCGCGAGCACATTCAATGCCGGGTCGGGCGTATCCACCTGCACCGCTCCGAGCGTGTCCGACCAGTACTCGCGAACAGTTGCCAATGAATTGTGGGCTGCACCGGAGCCGCGCAAGTTCAGGACACGCTCGCCGGTATCTTGCCTGCCGCCGCGACCCGCTGCGCCAAGACGAAACACGATCTCGCGCTCATGCCCATCGGCCAGTGCGAATGGGACCTGAATTGCTGCGCATGGATCCAGCCCGGCGCCCACTTTGTTCGATAGACGAATCCGACCCATAGCCGCCGGTGATTTAAGCGTACCGCTGCGTCCGATAAATTCGCTGCGATCACCGGTCACGGTCACATTGACCGCCTTGGTGGCTTCGTCAGCATCGAAAAACACGATGCGATCCGCAAACTCGGGGCTGTATGGATTTCTCGCGCATATGGCACCACTTGCCGACTCGATTTCAGTCACGACATACATCGCTGACTTTGCACGTAAATCACCGAGCACCCATTCCACGTACCCGGTGGCGGATAACTGCCGCGAGCGGCCGGATTTATTGAGAATTTTCAGCACAGAAAATTTAGTGGCCGCCTCAGTGTCAACATAAACGGTGAGTATGGATTTGATGCCGTCTTCTTCGTGCTCGAACACGCTATAGCCAAATCCATGTCGCGTCAGATTGGCAGCGCCTGCATTGCCGCCACATGGGAGTAGCGTTGGCGACCAGAAACGACCACTTTCTTCATCGCGAATGTAGATAGCTTCGCCGGTCGAATCACTGACTGGGTCGTTGCTCCAGGGTGTGAATCGAAATTCATGTGCGTTTTCACTCCATGTGTACGCCGCACCACTCTCTGAAATAACGGTGCCGAACTGTGCGTTGGCGATAACGTTGACCCAGGGCGCGGGCGTGGGTTGATCCGGCGTAGCGCAAATGACATATTCGCGACCGTCGGTGGAGAAGCCGCCATAGCCGTTGGAGAACTGGGCTGAGTTCTGCTGCGCTGTCGCAGCAACAGGGGGTTCGACAGTTCGCGCCGGTGGCGAACGCGGAATCAGACGCGGCGGCGGTGCAGCACGCAGATCGAGCGATGCACGTCGATTCACCTGATCGGCCAACGTCCCGCGCTTGTCGCTCAACACAATGCGCGCCACAGTCTGAAACAGGATACGATCTTCTGCCGAAATTTGATCGGCGACGCGCACAAAAATGCCACCGGGACGGTTCGCCAGATTTGCGTCATTGCCAGCGGCGATGAGTCCGAGAATTTGCTCTTGCAGTAGCTGTCGATATCCCCCGTGATCTTCGTTCCAGATGACAAGATCGACGGCAAGTCCTTTCAGCCGCCAATAGGCATGTGCCTGCACCAACTGCCGCACCAGTCCGATATTTTCAACGTCACCGATCTGTAGCAGCACAATAGGCAGGTCGCCCGAAATGGCGTAACCCCACAGGCTCGACTGACCGCGCAGATTGCGGGCGAGAACGCCTTCGAGCGCGCGCATGGATGGATTGGCGTAGACGATTGACCCCGCCAGCCGAGCGTAGAGTTGAGCATCAGATTCAGTGGCATTGATCTGTCGCAGATTGACCCAACTGTGTGTCCACGCAAGATCGAAAACGCGATCGGCGAGATTGCGATCCCGATATTTGCCGACAAGCGTTAGAGCAGCTTCGCGCGTCTCACTGACCCCCGTCACTACGTCAATAGTGACCAGCTGGTGAGGATCCAGCGTGATGCGATAGCGTATCGAGACGATGGGATCGAGTACCGATCCCTCGCTGTTTGACAGTTGCCCGTCGATACCGTGAAAGTTTGCGGTCATTGCGCTCGGTGACTCGACGCTACGGGTACGACCGATAAAGCGCATGCGATCAGTTTCGTAGGAAGCTGCGGTCACGTCGGCACCATGCACGGCGGCCAGATGAAACAGCGTCGGGGTTCGCTCGTCGATGGCTCGTGGCCTGCGAACGCACAAAATCGCTTGTTGTCCGTGAATAATTTCTGTTTGTACGAATAAATTGCTGAACGCCGTGTGCAACGCATCCGCAGCGGCTGGCGCAAGCACAACCTCCGAATAGGTGGTCACTTCAATTGTGCGCCGGGTGCGCGACCGGTTGGTGATGTGCAGACGGCGCAGTTCAATGTCGTCCTCAGGCGAGACGACAATTTCAGTATGCGTTTCGTATTCGTGGTCGAGTCGACGAAATTCAGCGCGACCTTCCGAGAAAATGGCTTCGTAGGAGTCTGCTAGCTTGCCCGTCGGTTGATGCGCGGTGGACCAAAATTCACCGGTTGTGGCGTCGCGTAAGTAACAGAATGCGCCCCAGTTGTCGGCCGTTCCATCTTCGCGCCACCTTGTGACGGCCAAATCTTTCCAGCGACTGTAACTGCCACCAGCGTTGGTGACCATCACGTGGTAGCGACCATTCGACAACAGCTGCACTTCCGGGATGGGAGTGTTCGCATTGGTTAGGACTCGCATGGGCATTTGCGGCCCAATCAAACCCGCCGGAATGTCGGAAAATTCTCGCATAGGGAGGTGTACCGCAGTGGGCGCGGGAATGCGCTCTTGCAGTAGCAACGTCGTGGCTTGAAACTGCCGGTCCGACTCAAAGCGCTTCTGCATCGGGCGGTCAAGCAGCAGATAGGCCAAAGAGAGCAAGCTCATGCCCTGATGATGAGCCATGTACGAATGCACAATGGCACTTTGGCGCTTGTGCGGCAGACGAGCTGGGGTGTAGTCGACGGCCTCGAACAGACCGTATTCACCCATGACGCCTTCTGCTGCGAGCCGTTGCAGGTTGGCGCAAGCGGCTTCCGGCATCACCATCAGCGCCATTGCTGACGCGTACGGTGCGATCACCAAATCCTCCGCCAATCCCCGTTTTATTCCCAACCCGGGAACGCCGAACGCACGGTACTGATAGTTCAAATTGCCATCGAACGCGTGGTAGCCCGATTCGGAAACGCCCCAAGGCACGCCGCGCTGTTTGCCGTAAGCAATTTGTTGTCGCACAGCAGCGTGGCAAGTCTGATCAAGCAGTGTGTTTTCGTACGTCGGCATGACCAGAAGCGGCATCAGGTATTCAAACATCGATCCGCTCCAGGAGAGCAAAATCGCATCTTTGCCAACGACGGTGAGCAAGCGCCCAAGCGCGAACCAGCTCTCCTGCGGTACGGCACCTTGGGCAATGGCGACAAAGCTGGTCAGTCGCGCCTCGGTAGCCAGCAAGTCGTAAAAGCCGGTGTCGCGCCGCCGTTGATCAACGTTGTAGCCCACAACCATCAAGCGCCGTGCTGCGTCGTAGACAACGCTGTAGTCGACGACGGCTAGCGTTCGCGATTCTTCGGCCAGACGCTCTAGCGTTCTGATTCGCTCTTGCGCGCGGTGGCTAGCTTCGTTAACTGCAAGCTGAAGCTCAGCGAGCCACGAACGCTCGCTCTCACCGTTGATTGACGGTAACTTGCTTTTCAACCAGCGCGCCACCGAAGCATCGAGCGTCGAAAGTTGACGAAGCGTTGGATTCGCTGCAACATTTGGTATCTCATGCAACCATTCGTGCAAACCCAATGGCGCTGACGCGATTTGGGTCCAGGGCGCCAGGTAGGTCAGTTCGTCGAGCGCGTCCTGACATTGCAGACGGATTGCGTTGACCCAGACTTCTTGTTCCGTTTGGCGACTGCTTACGCCGGTTGTGGATATGCGATCAACCTGAGTTACCGCGCTTGCTGATCGCATGAGCTGAGTTAGTACTCGGTGCGTTGAGTCAATCGTGGTGGGCGAATTGCTGACAGCGGTTTCAATGTCGCTTTGCAATTGAGTGATCTCGTACGAGAGACCGCCGGCCTTTGCATCCTGCAGGTTTGACAAGGCGTCGCTGACTCCCTCAAATGTCCTCGCATTGATGATTTTTGCGTCAACGAGCGCGAAAAGTCCGGGGCTCAATGTCAGCAGGTGACCTGACAGGTTGCCGCTATCGACAGATGAAACGTAGAGCGGCTGCAAGGGTGCAAGCGTCTCCGTGTCGTACCAATTGTAAAAATGGCCTTGGTAACGCTCCATGCTGTGCATCGTCTGGAAGGCATGTTCAGTTCGCTCGATTACCTTGCCGACCGATTGATAGCCAAAATCATATGCCGATAAATTGGCCAGCAATGCCAGTCCCATATTGGTGGGAGAGGTGCGGTGAGCAACGACGTCCACCGGCTGTTCCTGATAGTTATCAGGCGGTAACCAGTGATCCTTTTCAGTGACAAACGCGTCAAAAAAGCGCCAGGTTCTTCGTGCCAGTTTGCGCAGAAAAACGGTTTGCTCAGCCTGGAGAGCAACAGCCTTTCGTACCAGTGGACGACTAATGAACCATACGAGAGGTGGTGCGACCAGCCATAGCAGTAACAGCGGGCCTGCGGCGACCAACGCCTGAGGTCGTCCAAGCGCAAGATAGAGAGTGGCGATCCCCGCTAGCGCTGGGCCGATCCACATCGTCCGCCAGACACTCAGGATTTCCGCCAGTTGCCCGCCATTGTTGCTCTGGGTTGCTGAGTCGCTCGATGGATTCCATTCCAGCAATCGCCGATGCGACAGCAATACGCGCAGGGATGTGCGCACAATCGCATCAACACTAAACCACGCCTCGAATGGAAGGCATGCAAGTCCGAATAGCGCTTGCACGATTTTATGGCCCGCATCTCGGAAAACGCCTGATAAATGCTGGACGAGAAGCACGTCCCTGGGCTTCCTGATCAGCTCTACCAACGATGTCAATAGAGGAGGAATCAGTACGACACTGAGGGCTGCTAACGTCCAATAGACAGGGCTTTCGGCAAAAGCCCAGCCCAGCAGAAATAACGCTACCAACGCCACTGGCACCAAACTGCGTCGCAAATTGTCAAAAACCTTCCACTGCGACAAGAATGACAGTGGATTTTTCACAGGCCGACCATCAGCACCGGGTACACGGCGCCAGAGCCATGATGCGATCTGCCAATCGCCGCGAATCCAGCGGTGCCTGCGTGCGACATCTGCAAGGTAGGTCGACGGAAAGTCTTCGTACAGTTGCACGTCGCTTAGCAGTCCTGCGCGCGCATAACAGCCTTCAAGCAAGTCATGGCTCAGTATTCGATTTTCCGGGAAACGATGAGCAAGTGATTGCTCGAACGCGTCGATGTCGTAAATACCTTTGCCGATGAAGGAGCCTTCATGAAAAGCGTCTTGATACACATCTGAGACAGCGCGAGTGTATGGATCGACACCCGCTTCGCCTCCGAAAAGGCTGGCGTAATGTGAGCGATTGGTGCTTGGCAAACTAGCTGCAACGCGCGGTTGCAAAATGCCGTAGCCAGTTTCCACGCGACCCGATTCTGTACTGACACGCGCTCGATTTAACGGGTGTGCCATCGTGGCCACGAGTTCCCAAGCAGCATCGCGCGGCAGTTGCGTATCGGTGTCCAGCGTGATGATGTATTTCACTCGTCGCAAGGCACCGGTCTCGCCAACGATTCGCGAAAATGGTTCGGTCGATCCGTCGCGCAGAAAGGCATTCAGTTCACCCAACTTGCCACGCTTCCTTTCATACCCCATCCACACTTGCTCCGCTTCATTCCAGCGACGTGGGCGATGAAACAGAAAAAAGGTGTCGTGATTTTCAACACCATACTTGATGTTTAATGAGCGAATCGCATCGCTCGCCCGTTGCAGCAACAGTTCGTCGTCAGGCAGCGTCGCGTCAGGCGCATCACGAAAGTCGGTCAGTAAGCAAAAGTGTAGATTAGCGTCACGATTTGAAAGGAAGCGAATCTCCAATGCTTCAGCCAATCGTTCAATACCAGACAGGCTGGTTAGCATTGTCGGAACAACAACCAGCGTGCGCGCCTCCGCTGCAATGCCTTTCGAGAAATCCATGCGCGGGAGCCGACCTGGCGTCACCAGCAACGTCGTTAACCAGTTTGTTAAAGTGATGGCCAACTGGCTCGAAGCCAGCAGAGACAGTAAACCGACCAGAGCCAACATCCCGTGTGTCAGCGCGTTCGCACTCACCACAACGGCAAAGCTAACCATGAGTACTGCGGTTACTGCGGCGACAGCACCCAGATACAGGAACAGTGGAAATCGCGCTCCGATCCGCGCGACTGTTTGAGCCAGGGAAATGCGCGTGTGCATCGCGCGCTCGAGTGCTCCCAGTCCTTTATCAATCAGAAAGTAGCCGACGTGATTTTTATGTGCGTCTCGCGGCGTGCTGGTTATTGCGTGTGACGACTCGTTGTTGCGATGCGTGAGCTCAAGCGCTGCGAGCACGACATCTGTTTCGGAGTGCTTGCTGTTTCGGGCGATTCGCTCTACGACATGTCGGTAACGATCACGCGTGGCGAAATCCATTGCACCATAAGTGCCGTCTGGTTCGCCGCGCAGTAGTCGATCAACACGACTCATTGATTCAACAAAATCCCGCCAGTCCGTTTCGCTCAGTAGTCTCAGGCTACCGATGCTGTTGCTGATCGTCACCTGATTGGCGGCCAGGCTTTGCGTGTCGGATTGCACCAGCTGCTCTGTGGTGCAGTTGGACTCTGAAAGGCGCTGTTCAATCCATGTCAAAGGCAACGCCAACGCCGAGCCGTGGCCCTGCAAGCGCCGCGCAAGTTCAGCGACAAATGAATTCACCAATGGCGGATTCGAACGAGCCATGTCCGCGACGACGAGGATCAAACTCTTCGGATCGTGCTCCGCAGCTTCGATCATCTGGTCGGCCCAGTTTCCGGCGTCATTGCGATCCAGCATGGCTGCCGCAACGCGCTCGCCGACGCGGCGTAAATTCTCGATCAATGCAAGTCGCAACATGATCGGGATTGCCCATAGTTCACCCAAGGTGAGGTCAGTCACCGTCTGATAAGCCGCGACAAATCGATTGAGCCAGTCGAAGTCGACTCTCCCATCACCGTGTGCAACGGCTTCAAGCGCGATGTCGTATACGCGCGGATGCCCCGCCGATGAGCCGCTCGCTAGACGCGGTAATTCGCGGCTGTAGCCTTCGGGGAAGTGCCGTCTCGCAGTACGAATCTGCTCCTTGATCAGATAAATATTATCGAGCAACCACTCGCCGGCCGGAGTGAGGCGGCGGCTCTCGTTAACAGCGTCGCGCAGCAATTCACCGATATTTTGTAGTGCAGTTTCGTTAGCTGCTAGACGTGACAGCAACTTGTCGCCGCTTCGCAAAGTCGACAGAGTGTGAGAACGCGCCAACGCTTTTCCGTGGACTTCCATCTCATCTGCGCTAAACAACTCAGCGCGGAGCGGGGCTTCGAACAATGCATATTGCTGCTTCAGAACGTCGCCGCGAATGCTTGAAGTTAGTCGACTAAGCGCTGTGCGCAGGCTCTTCAATGTAGCGCTCAATATTTGGGCCTTTGAGTGATGGATGGATGTCGCCGCAAGCGCTTTGGCGCACTTTTTTGCACATGCGCCAGCAGTTCAAAGCGCTCTAAAGTATAGAAGCGCTCCGAGATTTTGTATGTGCGCGAACGAACCGACGGCTGAATTCTCCGCAAACGACGATTTGCTCCTGGCGCTCGTAAGTAAGCCCTTAGCCTTGGTCGACTTTCGGAAACTGCTGGTGTATTTGAGCATGTAGGTCAATATTTCCGACTTGATCAGCACCAGCATTGCAAGCCTTTCGCTTCGTTGGGCGATGACTCAGGAACTCGTCGCGCCCATACTAGGCGTGCGCCGCGAGGGCATTTGGCGGCCGCAGGGAAACTACAGCTCGAAGGCCTCTTTCGTTATCGTCGCGGTTTCGTAGAGGTGCTTGATCGCTCCGGACTGGAGGCTCACACTAGCGCGCGTTACGGCGTCTTCCGAAAACAATTTGACCGACTGTTGAGTCGTGTTCATAGTCTGCATGTCGGATGGCACATAGCGCAGCTCTTCACAAATCACTTGCTAGTGCGAGAAACGCTTGCAATGTGTGCTTCCGTACAGATGGCGGAGCGGATTAGGGTCACGATGGACACAGGTATCCAATTTTCTCCCCCAGATGGATACCCGCAGTAGTAGGCTCGACAATGTCAAAACGTTGTCGAGCCTTTTTTTGTCCATCTGATCCTGCTTAGTTTAGGAACTCATTTTTTTCAGTTGGTGGTCCATGACAAATCGGGTCATTCGCCGTAGGGGACCCAGATGTTTTTTATCTGCGTTGCGCGTTGCAGAAATTCACGCCCTTGACCCGCCAGAGATTGCCAGTCGCGTGCAATACCGCCATCGACCCAAGTCGATTTCAGATTTCCGCTGGACGCGCGCTCAACGTTGGCGCTGCCGTCTTTGTCCCCGCAGTACCAGACCGCCGCGATGTCGTCGTGCTCGGCGATAGTTTTTGTGAGCACGTCGCGATCCCCGGTGACGAGGTTGATGACGCCACCTGGTACGTCGCTGGTTTCGAGGACCTGGTAGAAGTCTGTAGCGATCAATGCGGTGGCTGCGGCGGGCACTGCGACCACGCGGTTGCCCATTGCGATAGCGGGCATGATGAGCGAGATCATTGACAGCAATGGTGACTCATCGGGGCAAATGATGCCCATAACGCCCCAAGGCTCCGGCATGGCGAGCGTGACGTTGCGGCTGCGGGTTGAGTGAACCGCGCCGTCGTATTTGTCGGCATGCGCCGCGTAGAACATGATGCGGGCAATGGACTGCGCGACTTCCGCTTTTGCTTGCGCGGCGCTCGCGCCGAGCAGAGCGCGCAGACGTGCTGCAAATTCATCACCGCGTTGCTCCAGATTTTCTGCGAGAAAGAACAGGACTTGCGCGCGATTGTGCGCGGTGTAGCCAGACCAGCCACTTGCCGCGTTTGCGGCCTCAACAGCGTTTCGTATGTCCTTGCGGTTGCCTAATCCGACTTGTCCAGCGGCTTTCCCTTTGGTATCGAAGACGGTATAGCTGCTACCGCCGTCCGGTCGAGTCTGTTTGCCGCCGATGTAGAGCTTTGCCGTGTGATCCAGCAGCGGGATGCCTGCTGTGGCCGTTCCGACGGTCGGTGCGATGGAAAAAGTCGCTGCTGTGACTGACGATGCGCGCGACTTGGTTCGCGGATTCGCACGCGGCTTCAGGTACTCGGTCATGCCTTCGCGCCCGCCTTCGCGCCCGAAGCCGCTTTCGCGATAGCCGCCAAATCCTGCGCCGGCATCGAACAGGTTGGTGGCGTTGATCCAGACGACGCCCGCCTTGACGCGGGCAGCCGCATCCAGCGCCACGTTGATGTTTTCTGACCAGATAGATGCGGAAAGGCCGAAGCGCGAATGATTAGCCAATTGCAGCGCTTCATCCTGCGTGCGAAACGTGGTGCTGACTAATACCGGACCAAAAATTTCTTCCTGAGCAATCGTCGATGACGGTGCGACGCCAGTGAACAGCGTTGGAGGAAAGTAGAAACCGTAACTGGGCATTGCGCCCTCTGGCTGCCAGCATTGTGCACCTTCGGCGCGGCCTTGCTCAACAAGACGCGCGATGCGCTGCAACTGCACTTCAGACACGATCGCGCCAATGTCAGTGGATTTATCGAGAGGATCGCCGACGCGTAGTTTGCTGGCGCGCGCTTTGAGTTTGTTGTGGAAGCAATTGGCAACCGATTCATGCACCAGCAGGCGCGACCCCGCACAGCAAACCTGGCCCTGATTGAACCAGATGGCGTCGACTACGCCTTCGACGGCGCTGTCCAGATCGGCGTCGTCGAACACGATGAAGGGCGACTTGCCACCGAGTTCCAGCGAGAGTTTTTTGCCGCTACCCGCTGTTGCGTTGCGAATGGCGCGCCCGACTTCGGTTGAGCCGGTAAATGCGATCTTGTCGACGCCGTCGTGCGCTACCAACAGCGCTCCCGTTTCACCGTCACCGGTAACAATATTCACCACGCCGTGTGGCAAGCCTGCTTCCTGGCAAAGCTCGGCGAACGCAAGTGCAGTCAGCGGCGTGTATTCGGCGGGTTTAAGTACGACAGTATTGCCTGCGGCCAGTGCCGGTGCAATCTTCCACGCCAGCATTAATAGAGGAAAGTTCCAAGGAACAATTTGTCCGCACACGCCAACCGGCGCGAAGTCCGGGAACTCCGTCTCGATCAGATCGGCCCATCCTGCGTGATGGTAAAAATGCCGCACGGCGAGCGGAATATCGATGTCGCGACTCTCGCGAATCGGTTTGCCGTTGTCCATCGATTCTAGTACCGAGAAAAAGCGTTCACGCTTTTGTAGCAGGCGGGCGATGGCGTAGAGGTAACGCGCCCGCGCGTTGCCCGGAAGCGCCGACCAGTGCCTTAGCGCACTGCGCGCGGCGGCTACGGCTGCGTTGATTTCCTGCTTGCCGCCTTGAGCGGCGAAGGCGAGATTTTCGCCCGTTGCTGGTGCCAGTACTTCGAACTGTGCACCATCGGCAGACGCCACAAATTTGCCGTTGATAAAGTGCTTGAACTGCCGCTGTTTACTGCTCAGCCACGCAAGAACCTGATCGTTCGCTTCGGGCGCAACGCCGTAATCCATCGTCTTGAGAATTTCAGTTACTTTTGACATGGTACTTATGCAATTGCGTGACGGTTGGCCGCGGAATATCGCCCCGTCACGTAGTGTTCAATTTGTCGCTCGATATCGCCGAGCATGGAGCTGGCACCGAAGCGGAAGAGGGACGGGTCGAGCCAGTGATTGCCAAGCTCCTCCTTGATCAGCGTGAGCCAGGCAAGTGCGTCTTTCGCGCTCTTCAAGCCACCCGCCGGTTTGAATCCAACAGCAACACCAGAAACCTCTCCGTAGTCGCGCAACGCTCGCACCATCGTCAATCCGACGGGTAGTGTTGCGTTCACATCTTCTTTGCCGGTGGAGGTTTTGATGAAGTCTGCGCCCGCCATCATTGCCACCCAGCTGGCGCGATATACGTTGCGCAAACTCTTGAGATCCCCAGTCGCGAGAATTGCCTTCAGATGCGCCTCGCCACAGGCTTCTCTCATTGCGGAAATTTCATCGTAAAGCGCTTGCCAGTCGCCGCTAAAAACAGTGGCGCGACTGATGACAATATCGATCTCCTTGGCGCCTTCTTCCACGGCATATCGAATCTCTGCCAGGCGAAGTTTCAGTGGCATCAAGCCGGTGGGAAATCCCGTAGCGACCGACGCGACCGGAATGCCGCTGCCATTTAAAGCCTTAACCGCGCTGCGCACCATGGTCGGATAAACGCAGACAGCGCCGACTTTAGGCATCGCTTCAAGGCCTAAGGCTTCAACCAAATCCGTACGCAATGGCATCCGTGCCTTAGCGCACAACCGGGTAACGCGGTCCGATGTATCGTCGCCCGAGAGCGTGGTCAGATCAATGCAAGTCAACGCTTTAATCAGCCACGCAGCCTGCCATTCCTTCTTGATCGAACGGCGCGTTGTTAACGTCGCTGCCCGACGCTCGACCGCGCTCAGATTCACGCGCGCATCTGCGATCAGATCAAGATTCAGTGGCATACCCGCATTGCGCACGGCATGCGGTGCCATAAGCTCAGTTACGACCTTTACGCTTGTATTCATGTTGTCCCCGTCGCCGTGTGTTCCCAATCGTAACGGATTGCGTGTGCTGAGAACCTGGCAAGGTAATATAAGCAGCCTAGAAGATTGCGACGGCGCTTTGATTCATCGAAGCCCGGACGCGCTGGCAAATTCTGAGTGCAATCTCAGGGCTAATAAGGAGGAAACGTTATGAAACTCATTAACCATGCGCTCAAGCATTTGCTTGCTGCCGCAGCACTGACTACCGCGTTAGTCGTCCCCATGGCTTCAGTCCAAGCGGCTGAAACGCTCAACGTCTATTCGATTTGGCCAGAAAACTGGGCGCGACCCATGTTGCAGGAGTTCGAAAAGGCGAGTGGCATCAAGGTCAATTTTTTGCGCTTCTCCTCCGGCGAAGCGCTGGCTCGTTTGATCGCAGAGAAAGGTAACCCCCGCGTAGATGTACTGTTCGGTGGCCCGGTCGAGACATTTGGGGCCGGAGTCAAAGAAGGGATTTTTGAGGCGTACAAGCCGCCATCAGTGGCTCTGCTGCCGGCACGATTCAAGCACGAAGGCGGGATGTGGACTGCTATCGCGGACGATCCTTTGGTCTTTATGACCAATAACAAGTTTCTTGCCGAGAATAAGTTACAAGCGCCCACGTCCTGGAACGATTTACTGAACCCTGCTTACGCCAACATGTTGCAGATGGCTGATGCGCGCACCTCGGGTACAGCGGTGACGCGGATTTTCTCGGTGCTTGAAGTCAATGGCCGCAACGAAGAAAAGGCGTTCGACTTCCTGAAGAAAATGCGCAAGAGCATTCAGACGTACACCAAGAGCGGTGGCGGCGGCACGCTGCCGGTCGGCCTTGGACAAGCGGCCGGCGGCATCTTCTTTATCGTTGATGCGCTCGACACCAAGGCCAAGGGCTATGACGTAGCCATCAGCTTCCCGAAAGAGGGCATTGGTTCCGCAGCTGAAGGTATCGCGATGGTCAAGGGTGCCAAAAATCCGGAAGCCGCAAAGAAGCTCATCGATTGGGCAACGAGCCCGGCGATGCAGTCGCTTTACGCACCGTACAAAATCAATTTTGTTCCCGCACATCCGCAGGTAAAAACGGAAGCCTCGCTGGCCGCCGTGCTGAAGGACGCGAAAATCTTTCCGATTGACGACGAGTACGCCGGCGCCAATCGCAAACGTATCGTTGAGCGCTGGGTTCAGGAAGTGCTCAACACAAAATAGCGGACCTCATCGACTTTGTCCGTGGCCAGTCTGTCGCCGCGATCGTCGATGAATGCGGCGCATCGCGACCCGTTCTTCGCGAGCATTATCCTGTTGTTATGGGTGCTGCTCGCACTGTTCGTTCTGTATCCGCTCGCCTGCCTGTTTGGACGAGCGTTCGTGGACGGTGGCAATGTTTCAATACAACCGCTACTGGATGTCGTTAACAATCCCCATCATCGTCGGGCATTTGGCAATAGCCTGATCCTCGCACTGGCGGTTGGTATCGGTGGCACGCTGCTGGGATTTCTGTTTGCGTTTACGGCAGTGCGCGGCGGTTTGTCACGACGGGTGATCGGTTTTATCGATACCGCGACGCTGTTGCCGCTCATTTCGCCACCCTTCACGATCTCGGTGGCGATTCTCTTTTCGTTTGGTGCGCGCGGCCTGATCACTTACGATTTGCTGGGAATCAAAGGCTACGCGATCTACGGATTCCTGAGCACTGCTGCGGCGGAAATAATTACGTATTTCCCGATCGCTTACCTCACGTTGCGACCCATTCTCGCCAGCATCGATCCAAATATCGAGAACGCCGCATTCAGCATGGGCGCATCGCGCGCGCGCGTTTTCCGGACGATGACATTACCTCTGTCGATGCCGGGTATCGCCAACGCGTTCCTGCTTTTGTTCGCCTGTTCGCTAGCCGATTTCGCGACGCCGCTGATCCTGGCAGGCAATGATTTTCCGGTGCTCCCGACTGAGGCG
>JBDSYI010000197.1:0-9104 GCA_039925745.1 Casimicrobium sp.
CCGTTGTAGGCGAAGCCGGGGTCGTTCTTGCCGATGATGAGCGCCACCAGCGTGCCGCCGACCATCGCCATCAACGAATTCACGGCAACCAGGCCGCTGATTTTGTCGATGGTTTGCGCGCTCATGACGTTAAAGCCGAACCAGCCAACTGCCAGTATCCATGCGCCCAACGCGAGGAACGGAATGCTTGACGGCGGGTGCGCGGCGATCTGCCCCAACTTGCCATAGCGCCCGCTGCGTGGGCCAAGGAAGAGGACAGAGATGAGCCCGATCCAGCCGCCAACCGCATGCACGACGACCGATCCGGCAAAGTCATGAAACTCTTCGCCGAACGTCGCTTTGAGCCACGCCTGAATCCCGAAGCCGTGATTCCAGGCGATGTGTTCAAACAGCGGATACACCAGCGCGACCAGAAAGAACGTGGCCACCATTTGCGGCCCGAAGCGTGCCCGTTCGGCGATTCCGCCCGACACTATCGCGGGGATCGCCGCCGCGAAAGTCAGAAGGAAGAAGAATTTGACCAGCTCGTAGCCGTTCTTTGCCGCCAGTGCTTCGGCCGGGCCGAAGAAGTGTGCACCGTAGGCTATCCAGTAGCCGACGATGAAATAGGCAATGGTCGAAATGGCGAAGTCGGCCAGGATTTTGACCAGCGCATTCACCTGATTTTTGGCACGCACGGTGCCGAGTTCAAGGAAGGCGAATCCAGCGTGCATCGCCAGAACCATGATGGCGCCAAGCAGAATAAATAGCGTGTCGTTTGCGGTTTTTAGCGCTTCCAAGTTTTGCCTCCAAATCGTTTTTCTTGAATGATGCACCGCATTAAGCAATTAACATGCCCGCATTTGGTGCACATAAGTCATTGATTTTTAAAGAAATTGCGGTCTCTCCGATGCGTAGCACCAAAATGGACCGCACCAAAGCAATGCGCTGCACTTATTCAAAGCGAGACCGACACAAGTTGCAGTGCCCAGTCTCGTCGCATTGAAGTTTGTTTGTCGAGAGCCGCTGCCACGCTGAAATCCGACTCAACGCTATCTGTTTGGCTAGTCTCGCTAGGGACGACGCTGGTTAGCCCGGTGGCGAATGCGCAGGCTTGGCCGTCAAAGCCGATCCGCCTGATCATTCCGTTGCCTGAGGGCGGCGCGATTGAGGCGGGTCACATTGAGGTGGAATGGCCGCGATCGCGTGTTGATCCAGCAGTTCACGACTTTAACTTTTTCCTGTAATGGCGCTTTCACCGGGGCTGACGAACGTCTTTCCGTGATGTCGACTTTAGTAAATTATCGGCGTTAGCCCCCGTTCAGCCGTCATTAGCGGAGAAAGTTGACATGCCTCATCGGGACCGTCGATGGGTGTCGATGGGGTTGACGTGCGACACATCGGGCGTGGCGCAAATTCGCAGTCAAATGCGTTTTTGAAAACATGCTCACCTCCTCGTCACCCGCCGAAGCGCCTCGTCGCCCGAACAAATACCACCACGAAACCTATAGTTACAGCCAGTCGGGCGGCGTTGCGCGCAGCATGGTGGACGCCGAAGCCACTACCGTTGCACCCGGTTTACAGCCATCGATTGTCACTCCGGCCCCCCTCAGCAAACGCACCCTTTTGGTTACCGATGCCGCAAGCGATTTGGCGGCCGATTGGCGGGAGAAGACTGGGGTTTTGTTGCTGCCAATTAAATTGCGTAACGGCGAGATGTCACACATTGATGATGGCGATGAAATGGCGGCGGCGCGCTTTGCGATGAAGCATCTCGCACAATTTAGTGGCCCGACGCACACGCTCGCGTCGAGCGTCGACGCCACCGGCGAGCTGATCGGTCAGCATACCCATGACGACACTGACTTTGTGTTGCAAATTGCCATGAGTTCGATGCGAAGCAACAGCTACGCCAATTCGCTCACCGCCGCACAAAAACTGATGGTGCAAGGCGCCCGGGATCGCCGTCGTGCCGGCAATATGCGGCCGTTCAAAATGTGGGTGGTGGATTCTGCTGCGTCGTTCAACGGGCATGGCGTGTTGATCGCCGAATGCGCACGATTGCTGCAAGCGAGCGTCTCATTACCCGCGATCGTGCAACAGGTGGACGCGCTGCGGCGGCAGGTGAAGACGCTGGTCGTGCCGCGCGATCTAAACCTGTTTCATCGTTGCGCGGCGTTGCCGGAAGCACCAGTTTCTCACTGGTTGAGCCGCAATGTGGGGCAGTTGTTTGACCGCACGCCAATTGCCGTAGCCAACGGTGACGACTTGCGGGTGATGAGCACGCAAACTGGCTTTGCAGCGGCAGCGAAAATCGCCCTGAGTCAGGCGACGCATTGCGTCAAAGCAGGATTGGACGCGCCATTTGTGTGCGCGAGCTATGCCGGTGACATCGCCGATTTACGCCACATCAACGCGTTCGTGGAACTGTCGGCGACCTGCGCGAAGCACGGCGTGACGCTGCTTACCAGCACCATGAGCATGACCAATTCGGCTTCGCTTGGCTCGGGTGGCGTGCTGATTTCGCTGGCGACGTCATTCGATTTCCCATAATTGATCCGTCGCGGGCTTGACAGCGTCAATCGTCGGCAACGACGCCTTAAGTCACGTGGCGACAAGCATGTCGACGCAATTTATGCCTTCGACATAAAAAAGCACACGCAGACGACTCTAATATGCTCAGAACGCGGCGAATTAGTGCGCAATCGTCCGTAGAATTCATTTCCGCTAATTGCTGACTCTCCGAGCGTTGATAGCGCCTAGATTATTGTTTTTTCAGTGGATTTGTCTTTTCTGACATTCGATCGCCTGTAAATAAATCCACCATGAACGCACAGACTTGTAACGCCCCCGTCTATGGACCGGAGTCCATATCGCGACCGCCCAATACGGCAGCCAATGACCGGATTAACGCCTCGAATCACACGGAGCATCTGACTCCACGCGTAGCCTCTTCAGATCGGCAACGCACGCTGGTGGTCGTCGATGCGGCGTGCGACATGCCGGGCGAGTGGCTGGCAGAAAACAACATCGTCGTTTTGCCCATCAAACTGTCGGTCGCTGATTGGGAGCTGTACGACACCCACAACGAATTCGACGCGATGGAATTCTTCCGCAAAGACCTCTCGGCGCGCGGAACCAGCGCATCGACCACGCCACTCAGCGCGGACGAGTCGCGCGATTTCATTCAGTCGTACTTGCACGAAAAAATTGACTATGTATTGCAAGTGACAATCACCGCCGCGCGCAGCGGCATTTACATGAACTCGCTGGCGGCGATGTCGCAATTAACCGTGACCCACAACCGAGTGCGCCGGGCGATCGGCAACCGCACGCCGTTCAAAACATGGGTGGTCGATTCCGAAACCGGCTTCACGGGACAAGCCGTGCTGCTCGCAGAAACGGTTAACCAGTTAAATAACGGTATCGGGGCCGCCGACGTAGCGGCATCGATTGAGCGCTTGCGCAGTAGCGTACACACGCTGGTGGTGCCGAAGGATTTGTTCTATCTCTACAAACGTGGCCACGAAAAGGGCGACCGTTCGCTGTCGTGGCTGTCGTACAACGTGGCGCAGGCGTTGGACATCAAGCCGATCGTGCATGCGCATGCCGGACACACCGAGCCGATCCTAAAGGTGCGCGGCCATCAGGAAGCGCTGGACCGCACGATCGGCATCGCCGCCGATCACGTCAAGCGCGGGCTGACCATTAACACCGTCTGTGCGAGCTACGCCGGCATCCTGGAAGACATCCAAATGCTCGCCTCATTTCGCAACCTGCGCGAGGTCTGTGAGCGGCACAACGTTGAACTCATGCTGTCGACCATGAGCGTGACCGGCGGCGTTAATGTCGGTATCGACGCGTTTTCGATTGCGTTTGCCTGTAACGAATTGACGGTAAATTAAAACGCGGAGGGCGCGATTCGGCGACTCCAGAATAAACTACGGCTACTGCGCTGCTGACCTGTCAAAGCGTGGGTCAACCGATTTTGAGGATATTCCTGATGAAACGTAATCTACTTCCCGCCCTGCTGGCCGCTGCCGGCCTGTTGTTTGCCTCCACCGTCTCGGCGCAAAATTTCTTCCGCATCAACACCGGCGGTGTTGCAGGCACTTACTACCCGATCGGTGGCTTGATCGCCAATGCGATTTCGCAACCCGCCGTTCCTGGGCTCGTGGCCTCGGCCGTAGCGTCCAACGGCTCGGTCGCCAACATCAACGCCATCGCAGGCGGCGGTGCGGAATCTGGCTTCACCCAGGCCGACGTTGCGTACTGGGCTTATTCCGGCACCGGCACGTATGAAGGCAAACCAAAAGTCGTCGACCTTCGGCTGATCGCAAACCTGTATCCCGAGAGCTTTCACCTCGTGGCACGCAAGGGCGCCAACATCAAAACTATCGCTGACCTAAAAGGCAAGCGGGTGTCGCTTGACGAACCAGGGTCAGGCACGCTGGTCAATGCTCGCGCCATTCTCGCGGCTTATGGCGTCACCGAAAAAGACATCAAAGCAGAATTTCTGAAACCGAATGCAGCGGGTGAAAAGCTCAAAGACAACTCGCTCGACGCGTTCTTCTTTGTTGGCGGATATCCCGCAGGCGCGATTGCCGAACTGGCAGCGACCGGTGGCATCGACCTCATCGCGATTTCTGGGCCAGAAGCAGAAAAACTGGTCAAACAGTTTGGTTTTTATGCTGCGGACACCATTCCGGCGGACACGTATAAAGGCGTTGGCGCAGTGAAGACGCTAGCCGTCGGCGCGCAGTGGGTCACCAGCGCCAAGCAGGACACCACGCTCGTCTACAACATTACCAAAGCACTGTGGAGCGACGCCACGCGCAAGCTGCTCGATGCCGGGCACGCCAAAGGCAAAGCCATCGTGCGCTCCGGCGCCATTGCAGGCGCAGGCATTCCGCTGCATGCGGGCGCAGAGAAGTTCTACAAAGAAGTTGGTTTGTTGAAGTAACCGACTACGCTTATGTAGCAAGAAAAGGCCGGACATTCCGGCCTTTTTTACTTTTATTTTGTGGGAACGGCCTTAGCCGTGAATACCCCCAAGTGCGCCAAAATTCGTAGCTGAAGCCACATCCAAACGACGCAGGAATCACATGAGCTCACTCACCATCGACGAAAAAGCCGTCGCCGAACTGGAAACCAAGTACGACAGCGAGATGCGCTTCCGTCCGATGGCGAATGTTGCGCTGACGACGGTCACGTTTCTGCTGATCACCCTTTCGGCGTTTCACTACTACACCGCGGGCTTCGGGCTGCTGCGCGAAGCCACTCATCGCGGCGTGCACTTAGCGTTTGTCCTCGGGCTTATTTTTCTGGTCTTTGCGTTCAACAAAAAGGAGGGCGTGCAACGCGAGCCAAGCTGGCATCACCCGCTTGGGTTGCCGCTTTATGACTGGTTGTTCGCGATCGCGGCCGTTGTAGCAGCGCTCTACATACCCTACGTCTTCGACGATCTCGCATTCCGCATCGGCAATCCCGATCCGATGGATGTGGTCATGGGCACAATTCTGATCGTGCTGCTGCTCGAAGCGACGCGCCGCTCGATGGGATGGCCGCTACCCATCATTGCAATCGCATTCATGGCGTACTCGATGTTCGGCCAATGGTTTCCGGGCCTGCTCAAACATGCGGGCGCAACCTGGTCGCAGGTGGTGAATCATCAGTACCTGACGAGTCAGGGCGTTTACGGCATCGCGGTCGGCGTTGTCGCGACCTACGTATTTCACTTTGTGTTGTTTGGTGTGCTGGCAACACGTATCGGACTGGGTCAGTTGTTTCTCGATGTCGCCTCTTCGTTCGCAGGCAAGTATGCGGGCGGTCCAGCGAAGGTCAGCGTGTTCGGCTCGGCGATGTTCGGCATGCTCTCAGGCTCGTCCGTGGCCAATGCCGTGACGGTCGGTTCGCTCACCATTCCGGCGATGATTCGCGTGGGCTATCCCCGCCACTTTGCGGGGGCAGTCGAAGCCGCCGCTTCAACCGGCGGGCAGATCACGCCGCCCATCATGGGCGCTGCGGCATTCCTGATGATTGAGTTTTTAGGTTTGCCGTATGCGACGATTGTGCTCGCGGCAACCGTACCCGCGTTCATGCATTTTTTTGGCGTGTTCTGGCAAGTGCATTTCGAAGCGAAGCGCACGGGTTTGCGCGGCTTGACCGCGGACGAATTGCCGAGCGTGAAAGAGAGCTTTCGCAAGCGTTGGCCCACGCTGATTCCGCTGGTGTTGCTGGTCGGCACGTTGATGAATGGTTTCACGCCCTATGTCTCCGCGTTCGCCGGGATCACGAGCTGCATCATCGTAGGCATGACGACGAGCGAAAAGCGCAACAGCGCAACCGGCCTCGCCATCATGCTTGCGCTGCACGCAGTGCTGGCGTTGGTGATTTCGGGCCAGCTCGAAAATTACAGTGTGGTGCTATTTGGTGTGGCCGCAGTTGCCTTGATCGTCGCGATCAAGACGCTCGATTTGCCCGCGCGCTTCACTCGCGCAGAGTTGATCGACGCATTCGCTACCGGAGCCAAATATGCGCTCGCCGTGGGCGCGGCAGCCGGTACCGTTGGCCTGGTAATCGGCGTCGTGACAATGACCGGCGTTGGCTTCAAAGTGAGCTACATCGTGAACGCCGCCGCTGGATCCTCGGCCGACTTTTTATTCACGGTCCTGCCCGCGTGGTTGATTAGCAAGCAGGCGCTAATGCTGCTTTGCGCACTCTTCATGACGGGCTTTGTGTGCATCCTCATGGGCTGCGGCATCCCGACCACTGCCAACTACATCATCATGGTCACGGTCGCAGCACCCGCGCTCGTGCAAATGGGCGTTGAGCCCATCGTCGCCCACTTCTTCGTGTTTTATTACGGCGTACTGGCCGACATCACGCCGCCCGTGGCGCTCGCCGCGTATGCAGCTGCGGGCATGGCGAATTCCGATCCGTTCAAAACCGCTAACACGGCGTTCCGGATTGGCATCGGCAAGGCACTGGTACCGTTCGTGTTCGTTTTCTCGCCAGCATTGCTGCTTGTGACCAAGGGCTTCACGTGGAGCGCGTTCGCGGTCGTGTTCACTGCCTGTGTTTGCAGCATTTTTCTGCTGGCATCGGCACTTTCGCGCTATCTGCTGGTCGAACTCAAAGGTTGGGAGCGGGCACTTGCAATCGCCGGAGCGTTGATCATGATCGCGCCGGGGTTGAAGATGCTGATGCTAGGCGTTGTGGTGGTGTCGCCGATGCTGATTTCACAAGTCATGCGCTCGCGGGCCAAGTAGGTCACTTTCTGAAAAAGTGCCGCTCGCGCGGCCCGCGTGGCCTTATGGAAACGATATATGGGCGGTGTCCTACAGCCGCCGACTGAGTGAAACGGGACAATCCAGCTATGCACATTCCAAATTTCAACCGCCTCCGCGCGTCGACTATCTTTAGCGCGCAAAACTGCGCTCGCGTGGTCTCGACATTTCTCTGTGTCAATCTGCTTTTGTTCGGTACAGCCCAAGCCAGTTCCGGCATCATCCCGTCGGCCAACGGCAAGTATCCAGTCGGCTGCAGCAATGTCGAGCAGGACTTCAGCCGCATGCCCGCAGGCGCTGCTGCATCGGACTACTGGGAAGGCAATCCGCTTGCCGACGTCTCGCATTACGTGACCGAGTTGCTGGTAAGTCCGGCCAATGCGCTCACCTATCAGGTGGCCGTGCCAAAAGTCAGCGAGATCGATGTATTCGCAAAGCAGGGCGGCAAGCAATTGCAATACGCCGCTATTACCTGCTATCCAACGACGGCCGCCAATACCCGCGCCGACTACGTGCTGCCGTCTGGGGTCAAGGTCTCAAAGATGCAGCGTGGTGCCGAAGCGCCGCTGATTGCGACCAATCCCGAGGTGACCGATGGCAAGTGGCCGCTGATGGTGATGAGCCACGGCCTCGCGGGATCGCCGCTGGGTGACGACTATGTGCAGGTGATGGCGCGCCTGGCGGCAGAAGGCTACGTCGTATTCGCGCCGTTTCACGCCGATGCCCGCTATTCGCGCATTCACATTGATGATGTTAACGACGCGTTTTACGTGCTGACGAAGTACGCAGAAATCGCCGAGATGGAGGCAATCCGACCGCTCGGGCTGAAGCAGGGTCTGGACTACATCCTGAGCAAACCCGAGTACGCGAATGCGGTCGATCAAGACAAGATTGTCGGGTTCGGTGCCTCCCTCGGCGGCATGGCGATAATGCTGGTGCAGGGTGCCAAAATCACCGCGAGCTGGGGTGGTGCCGAGCGTGTCATCGTGCGCGACAACCGCTACAAGGCCGTCGTCGGTTACGTTCCCTATTCGGGTCAAGCGTTTCTGCCCGCCTTTGGTGATAGCAATGGCGGCGTGCGCAGCGTGCGCGTCCCATATCTGGGCATTGGCGGCACCGCTGACGTGGTGGCACCGATTGCCCGGACTTCGCAAATGATCGAAGCGCTTGGCGGGTCAAAATATTTCGTGACCATCGAAGGCATGCCGCACGGCTTTCGGCTTCAGGATGCGCCTGAAGTATTCGGCTGGACGTTCATGTTTTTGAGCGCTCATTTGTCGCGTGATCAGGCTGATCGCGTCGCGTTCAACGCCGTGGTCAACGTACCTGGTGGCTCGGATGACCGTGTGACCCTCCGAAAAACGCTGGGCTGGGGCTCGCGCGACGAACTTGAAGTCGTCGAGTTCTTTTCAGCGAATGCGAAAAAATATTTCATGACCGGACGACCGGATGAAATTGCCGCGCTCGACGCACTGCCCGCTAGCTGGGCGCGCACTGGATTGCGCATGGCAACGTATCGCACCGACGCCCCACTCGGCGCGCCGATGTGTCGCTTTTGGGCCAATGACGGCGCAAGCATCAACACCCATTTCTACAGCACCAACACGGGTGATTGCGCGCTCCTGAAGGCGCAGCCATGGGCGCGTGACGAAGGTATCGCCATGCGCGCGCAAGACCTGATCACAGCGAGCAGCTGCCCGGCAGATACGGTTAAAGTGATGCGTCTGTTTAACCAGACCACCATCAATCATCGCTACCTGACAGAGACCCAGCTGGCCAAAATTACCCTGCCAGCAGGCTGGAAAGTAGACGGCGCGGTTTATTGCGCGGCAAAAT
>JBDSYI010000198.1:0-5035 GCA_039925745.1 Casimicrobium sp.
GCCGTGTACGCTCAGCATGAATTGCCGACGAATGCCGAAGGCGTGCATTGACGTCGGTGGATCGAACGCGATGAGACTCACTGCGAAAGAGTCGCGTCGCCCCCCACGCAAGCGCACCAGTGCGCGCTCGCCCATAGTTCCTGTGTTCATGGTGCGTCGCAAGTCGGCGATAGCGCAGGTGAGCGCAAATTCATCGTCGGAACGCGTGGCTACAAGGTGACCGTCGGGCTCGAACAACACTTCGCTTCGCCCCAAGAGGGTTCTTCCCTGAAGATTGGCCATTGAGATTGCGCGTGCATCGTCGATCACCACGACGGGCCGCTTGATGTGCTCGATGAGTTTTCGAGCGGCGACGTCGGAGGCGGCGTGCTTGCTGGTCTTGCGAAAAAGTCTGACCGCTTCCATCAAGTGCGGCACGATGATTCGCAGATATTCTCTTTGCGCCAGGCCAAAGCCAGCGCTGTCGCGCGGCATTACCGCAGCCATTAATACCATTTCGTGCGGATCCTCGTACAGTCTGACGGTGGCCGTGTACAGGCAATCTTCGGGTGCAAGCAGATCACGGTAGTACTCATTGTTGTCGAAGACATCGGGTGGAAATTCATCCTGATCAATTAGCCATTGCCCAAGAGGGCGATTGCGCAGGATCGGTATACGTGGGTCGACTTGATGGTAATGACGTATGTATTCCAGCTCGATGTCGCCAACTACTTTTTGCGAAGCAAAGCTGAAGTTGATTCCGCCATTACTTGAATTGATCCCGACCATTTGCCCGCCGCAGGCGCTCAGGCAGTTCATGACCTGACTCAATGCATCCTCCCAAGTTCGCTCGCCATTCGCTGCGCTGTAAACAGCGGCAATGGATTGATCTTGACGCCTGTCGAGTCTGCTGTCGGGTGCCATGAGTTTGTCGCTCCTGCAAAGAAGGATCTGTACGCTTGTATATCCCACGGTGAAAGTACAAGTCAATAAGCTATTGTTGAGTCCGCAAGTCGATGTGGCGTAGCGGCCACAGCAAAACCAACTTTTCCTTGAAATCGCCGTTGCATAGGGGGTAGGCTCAATATTTATTCGAAGTCGATAAGTGACTATTCGATGATGTAGCCCATGATAATGAAGCGCTTCACGAAAAAGCTGTCCGGTCATTGAAGTCGCACGCGCGAATGCAAATCTATGCCATTTTGCTTTGCGAAATCATGCTCTTGGCATACACTCTTCGAGCAATTTTGTAGAACTTAAATGAGTCCGCGTCGGCTTCATGTTCACTGTGAGTGAATGGGCCTTTGACGCGAGGAGACGCAGACATGGCAGCGATGGAGAAAACGATGGGCAAGCTTGGCGCAATTGGATTGGCTTTAACGCCGCGCGCTTCGCATTCAACCTACAACTACCGCGAGTCACGTTTTGTGAGCCGCCTTGCTCCGTTGGCGAGGCTTGCGCGATGGACCGTTGTGAGGTGTGCCGTGACGTGTGCCGTGACTGGTGCCGCGACGATTGCGACTGCTGCCACCATCGATTTCAAACTGAGTCCTGAGCTTAAGGGACGCGAGCAGCGTACCGCTAACCAGATGGCGTCGACACTGGGTTTGCCTGCGCCAACACGCAGTATTAACGGGACCTACACGCTAACGGTCGATGATGAGTCGCAGGCGAAGGCAGCGGCTATTGCGCTGCGTGAACGCAGTAGTGTGTTGTGGGCGCAGGTCGCGACGTTTGATGCGCCGTTGGCTACCAAGGCGCCAGAGATCGAATACCACGGCCGTATGCTGGCGCTGACGTTGAATAACTCGACGACGGCGGCGGCGACGGTTGAGCGACTCGCAGTAAAAACGGGTCAGTCGTTGAAGTTGAAACGAGTGACAGCGGGCAACCGTGCGATGGTCGTGTTGCCGGTTGGAACGTCAGCGGCCTCGCTCGCGGCGGTCGCCGTGGCGGCTACTGCTGATCCAGCGGTGAACCGTGCTGAACGCGTCCGCATTTTCCGCCATCAATGGATTCCGAACGACACGATGTTCGCTCAGCAATGGGCGCTTGGTTCTGGCGTCGGCGGTATCCGCGCGGCGAACGCGTGGGACGTCACGCCCTCGGGTTCGGTGAACGTGGCAGTTATTGATACTGGCATTCGTTCGCATCCCGACCTCGACAGCAAACGCATGTCCGGCTACGACATGATCAGTAACACGGTCATTTCCAATGACGGTGACGGGCGCGATGGCGATCCGACCGATTTGGGTGACTATGACGATGCGCTCGAGTGCAGCAGCGGATCGTACGATTTCATGAGCTCATGGCACGGCACGCACGTTGCGGGAATCATCGCTGCGAGCACCAATAACGGCGATGGCATAGCTGGCGTAGCGCCAAACGCACGAATCGTATCGGTGCGCGCGCTCGGCCTGTGCGGTGGCACAGCGGAAGACGTGGCGGACTCGATTCGCTGGTCTGCGGGGGTACCGGTCGCTGGCGTCCCGAACAATCCGAATCCTGCGCGCGTGTTGAACCTTAGCCTGGGTGGAACGGGGCCGTGCGACGCGAACATGCAATCAGCCGTCGACAGCGCACTCGCGCGCGGCGCCGTGGTAGTGGTGGCCGCTGGTAATGACGCCTCGTTGGTGTCTGGTTTTTCACCGGCCAACTGCAAAGGTGTGGTCGCGGTGGCCGCCTCCAATTTGCTAGGCGATCTGTCGAGCTTCAGCAATTTTGGCAGCGACGTCTCAATCTCCTCGCCGGGCGGCGATTCCGGGAATTTACCTGGAATTCTCTCCACGCTCAATGGCGGTATCACGTTGCCAGGCGCACCCAGCTACGCCACCTACATGGGCACCAGCATGGCCGCACCGCATGTTGCGGGCGTGGTCGCCTTGATGCTAACGCGGGACCCGACGTTGACGCCGGGGCAGGTGTTTAATCGCTTGCGCGCTGCGTCAAGAGTGTTTCCGGCGGGCTCAGATTGTGCGGCGGCAACGGGCGTGTGTGGCTCGGGACTTCTGGACGCGTTCAGTGCTGTGTCTAGCGTGACTTCCACGCGCGCCGCGATGGATCTCGCCGCGTCCCCGGATCGTACCCGTCTGGTCGAATTGCGCGATGGCGTCACTGGACGCTATGCCTTGATTGCGGATCCGATCGAATTAATGGAAATGCTTGGTGGCGTGCGCGGCGGCTCATGGTCCCGCACCGGTTTCAGCATCGACACCTTCAGCTTCACTGCGCAATTTAATGTGATTGCGCTGGCACAACCGGTATGTCGCGCTCGCCTGGTCAACGGTGGCGCATATGCTTACAGCGCCAGCACCGAAGACTGCAAAGCGTATGCGTCGAATTCTGGATGGGCGGTGGACGGAATGGTGTTTCAGGCATCGTTTCCGAACGGTCTGAACTGCACAATTGGTAGTGTGCCGGCTTACGAAATGCTGCGTCTCGACGGCTTGGGTTACAACCTCCGCACGGTACTCGATAAAGACGAATTCAATCGCATGACGGATGCTGGTTGGAAGGTGTCACGCATCGCTTTCTGCGTGCCCGGCTAGCTCAATGCATCTAAGCTAAACTGCACTGCATATGAAAAAAACGAGCTTCTGCTGTCGCGCCTGTTGCTGCCCCTGTCGGTCCGGTGCGCTCGGTTGCCCGCTTTTTTGCCTTTAGCGAGTTGTTTCAATTCACTCAAAGGCTGCCGTGCGCAGCCTTTTTTGTACCTATCTTCTGCCTGCAATGTCTCTCGAACTCTACGATACCTGGACGCGTTCACAGCGTGAATTCACACCCCTGAAACCCGGTGAAGTCGGGCTCTACACGTGCGGGCCGACGGTCTACAACTATGCGCACATCGGCAACCTGCGGACCTATCTGTTTGAAGATGGGCTGGTGCGTACGTTGAAATTGAACGGTTACCGCGTCAATCACGTGATGAACATCACCGATGTGGGTCATCTGGTGTCGGACGGCGATGACGGCGAGGACAAGATGGAAGCGGGCTCGCGTCGCACCGGACAGACGGCGTGGACGATTGCGGCGCTTTATACCGACGCGTTTCGTGCGGATCTGAAATTGCTGAATATCGTAGAGCCGGATGTCTGGTGCAAGGCGACGGATCATATTCCCGAGCAAATCGCATTCATCGAAGAAATCGAGAAAAAAGGCTACGTTTACCGCACCACCGATGGCATCTATTTCGACACGTCAAAGCAGCCAGATTATGGATATCTCGGTCGTCTCGATATTGCGGGATTGCAGGCAGGTGCGCGAGTCGATTTGGGCGAGAAAAAAAATCCGACGGACTACGCATTGTGGAAATTTTCTGCGCCTGAGGATCATCGTCAGATGGAATGGGATTCACCGTGGGGACGCGGCTTTCCGGGTTGGCACATCGAATGCTCGGCGATGGCGCACAAATATCTTGGCGCATATTTCGACATCCATTGCGGCGGCGAAGATCACATTACAGTGCATCATCCAAACGAAATTTCGCAGACTGAAGCAGCGTACGGTACGCGCCTCGCGAATTTCTGGATGCACGGTTATTTCATCCTGCTTAACAGCTCGAAGATGAGCAAATCAAGTGGTGAGTTTTTGCGCGTGCAGGTGCTGATCGACAAAGGCTACGACCCCATTGCGTATCGCTATTTGTGCCTCACCGCTCACTATCGGTCGCAGCTTGTGTTCAGCTGGGATGCGCTCGACGCGGCGCAGACAGCGCTGGATCGTATGCGCGTGAACTTCATCGCATTGGGCGAAGCTGCGGTGCAACCGGATGCGGGGTTTGTTGCACGCTTTATGGCGATGCTGAATGACGATTTGAACTTTCCTCAGGCCTTGGCGCTCGCATATGAGCTGTTGAAATCAGACCTGTCACCGGGCGTAAAAAAAACGACGCTGCTCAAGTTTGACGAAGCTTTCGGTCTCGGGCTGGGTGCCTGGGTGGCCAAGACAATCGACGTGCCCGACAACATACGTATCGTCGCAGATTTACGCTGGGCCGCGCGCAATACAAAGGATTGGGCTGAAGCAGATCGCCTGCGTGGCGAATTGACCGCGCTCG
>JBDSYI010000199.1:0-14611 GCA_039925745.1 Casimicrobium sp.
CACGAACACCCAAGGGAGCAAATTTCGAAAGCGAAGGAGCCAGCATTTGCACGGAGCCTAGCTGCAGCGCTTCCATTTCCTCCTTGTCCTTGTAGAGCTGGCTATTGGGATAGACCTCGACCTTCACGCGGCCCTTCGTTAGCTCGCCCGCGCGCTTGGCAAAGAAAATTGCTCCCTTGCCTTTGGGCGTGTCGATCGCGACGACATGGCTGAACTTGATGACAATCGGTGCCTGAGCATAGGCAGCAGGCGCCGCGACGATTAGGGCGGCGGCGGCCAACGCGATGCGGCGACGGAGGGAAAAATGCATGGGTGTCTCCTTTTCAACTTGAATAACCGAAGAACTGATCAGTTTACGGCTGCTGTGTCGAGTAACGTGCGGTGCCACGCATAAGTAAAAAACTTGCAATTGCGGGGACAACGACGGCGTGACTCTGATGGTGCTTGGCAATTGCATTCTATTCTCGTCCGGCGCGACGCTCCTCTTTCACTCCCCATATGCCGCTACAAGTTTGCAGTGAGGCGGGGAAAGCAGGCAGGGGTAGCCACGATGCACCTTCGCCCAAAGAAGGTGTTCAGCGCGAACGGCTGGATGGACCGCTACAGTCGGTCTCGAAAAATTGCTTCGTGGGAGTCGTTGTGCTCATCCTGTATCCAGGCAGGCGGCAAATGGCAGGTTTCAAGGGGTGCAGCAAGTGCTTGGCGTAACATCAATTTCGTTGGTGCGCGCCTCTTATAAATTTATCCGACGATTGTCCGGCAGCCAACCGAGCGTGATCATCAGTCTTTCGTCAACAACAATGTATACGTATGGGTGTTACGCCTCCACTGGATAAACCCCGGCTCCTGGTCGTTGAAGACGATCCCGCCCTTGCGCAGGCGCTCGCTCTGGCGCTGTCGCGTCGCGGTTTTAACGTGGCGCAGGCTACCAACGGGCGCACCGCGCTTGAACGGGCGACCAGTGAATCGTTTGCCATCATCGTGCTCGATCTGACACTGCCCGAACTGGATGGATTTGAAGTGTTGCGCGCAATTCGTGCGAAAGGCCTGACCACGCCAATTATCGTGCTCACCGCGCGCAGCACGGTGGGCGATCGCGTGCAGGGTTTGCGGCTCGGCGCTGACGATTATCTGGCAAAGCCGTTTGACCTCGATGAGCTCGAGGCGCGGTTGCATGCGCTGTTGCGTCGCTCTAACCCCGGTATCGCAAACAAACGTGATTTCGGCGCACTGCGCATCGATGAAGCCGCTTCTGTTTGTTATGCCAACGGCGAGGCACTGGAATTGTCTGCACGAGAATTCACCATGCTCGCGACGTTAATCGAAAAGCCCGCACATGCTGTCACCCGCGACCGTTTGTGGGAGCGTGTATTTGGTGATGGCCGAGAGGCGCAGCCCGATGCGATTGAGGTCGTGGCATATCGGTTGCGTAAGAAGATAGCGGGTCTGGACGTCGAATTGGTGGCGCTGCGTGGGGTAGGTTATCTGATTCGAGAGAAACGTTCGGAGTAGTTTTGCGAGTTTTGGGACAGTCCCCGATCTCCATCCGGCGCCGACTGACACTTTGGATTTTGGCGGCGCTGGTGAGTTTCTTGGTGATCGACACCACGGTCATTTATCAGAACACACTGCAATCAATTAACGTCGCCTATGATCGGACATTGCTGGCGTCCGCACGTGCGATTGGCGACACAATTCGCTACGAAGACGGCAAGTTGAAGTCGTCGCTGCCCTACGCAACACTTGAAGTGTTCGAAGCGGTCACGCCGGGCAGAATCGTCTATCGAGTGAACGATTTTGACGGAAACTTTCTGACCGGTTATCCGGAACTGCCCCCGCACGACGGCGTATTTCCGAAGCGCACGCCGTATGCTGCACTTGCGGCGTTTTACGAGAGCACGTTCGAAAACGAGGCGGTACGAGTGGTGGCATTACTGCAACCAGTCTATGTCGGCACGGAGTATCGGATGGTGACTGTGCAGGTCGCCGAAACGATGGAATTGCGACGGGCGCTGGCACAACAGGCGCTGATTTCCACGCTGGATCGGCAGGCGATTTTTCTAATGGTGCTTGCCACGCTAATTTGGTGGTTGATCGAGCGCGGAATGCGCCCTGTATCTGTGTTACGCCGCGCGTTGCTGGAGCGTGATCCCGATTCATTGGCTCCGATCACGACGCCCGCACCGCGAGAACTCAAACCGATTGTGGAGGCGTTAAACGAAGTGATGGCGAGATTGCAACGCGTGCTCGATGATCAGCAACGCTTCGTGCGCGACGCCTCGCATCAGTTGCGTACCCCACTGGCAGTGCTGAAGGCGCAAGTTCAAAACGCACAACGCGGGCATGTTGCACCGCAAGTAGCTTTTGATGAGCTTGCCATTTCCGTAGATCGCGCGACTCGTGTGGCCAATCAAATGCTGGCAATTGCCAAGGTTGCCCAATTGGACGGGACACCGGAAGCAGATAACGAGACGACCGATCTCGTTCGACTGGCGCGCGATATTGCCGTCGAATGCTCGCCGTTGATTGCGGAAAAGCATCTTGACTTTGCACTTGACGCACCCGACGGACAATCGCTCGTGTTTCGAGGTCACGAATGGTTGATACGCGAACTATTCCGCAATCTGATGAGCAATGCGATTCGCCATACGCCGAGAGGTGGCGCATTGGGTATCGATATCACGCCGCACGGAAACGTGCTTTTGATGTCAGTGTGGGATAGCGGCAGCGGCCTTGACCGAGAACGCTGGAGCAAGCTGTTCCAGCCGTTTTCGTCCGGCGACCCCAACGCGGGCAGCGGACTAGGCCTGGTCATTTGTCAGGACATTTGCGCGTCGATTGGTGCGCGGTTGAATCTTGCCAATCGTGACCTCGACGAGACCGGCACGTCCGGTTTACGCGCCACCGTGGAATTTAGCCAAAAATCTGCCAGCACCTTAGAAGATGTGGCGATGTAGTTTGCCTTCCAGCAAGATCGTGGTCGCCAATTCTTCGATTGATTTGGTCGACGTGTTGAGCACCGGAACGCCCGCGTCTTTCATCATGCGCTCCGCCGCAGAGACTTCGTAGCGACATTGCTTTTCGCTGGCGTATGTGGAGTTAGGTTTGCGCTCGTGTCGAATGGCTTGTAGTCGATCGGGAGCGATTGTGAGGCCAAATAATTTGTCCCGATACGGAGCGATCGAATCGGGGAGCACGCCACGTTCAAAATCGTCGGGAGTCAGTGGAAAGTTCGCACACCGGATGCCGCACTGCAGCGCGAGATAGATCGATGTCGGTGTCTTCCCGCAACGCGAAACACCCACCAGAATCACTTGCGCGCTACTCAACTCCTTTGTGGTCTGTCCATCGTCGTGTGCGAGCGTGAAATTGATTGCTTCGATTCGCGAGAAATATTCGGTCGAATTACGCAGCCCATGTGATCGCCCGGCGGCGTGCGAACTTTTAGCGCTTAACTCCAGTTCAAGCGGCGCGATAAATGTCTGAAAGAAATCGAGCACGCGTGCGTTGCAGGTTCGCACGCGTTCGCTCAGATGTTCATCGACAATTGAGCTAATGACGATTGGCCGTAGTCCGCTGGAATCGCTGCATGCGTTAATTGTCGCGATAGCTCGGTCGGCAGCGGCATCTGAATCGACGAAAGGAATCGTTGTTCGCCGAAATTCGAATCCGTCGAATTGCGTCAAAAGAGAGTTGCCAAGCGCTTCGGCGGTGATTCCGGTGCGGTCGGACACAAAAAACACGGTGCGTTGACGATCAGACATACAAACTTTCAGCCTCGGGCCAATCGTGCCAGACGGCCCTTAGGCTAGGCGACAGACGGGGAAGATCACCAAATTTGACGCGGCTTTCGCTCGGCGAATGGAAATCGCTACCGATTGACGCCAGCAAGGAAAATTTGCGCGCTAGCGTGGCGTATTCGGCCCATTCGTGTGGATGATGCGCACCGCAAACCACTTCCACGCCGTCGCCACCCACTTCGGCGAACGCTTTAAGTAATCCGCTAGGCCCACCTGTCCATGTGGTGTCGTAGCGGCCGGGATGCGCCAGCACGGCGCGCCCGCCGGCGCCGTGAATTGTTGCCACGGCATCGGCCACGGAAATCCACTGCTGAGCAACGTAACCTGGTTTACCTGGCTTCATGAATCGCGAAAAAACCTCTCCCATGGATCGACAAACGCCGCTATCGACCAGATGGCGTGCGAAATGAGTGCGCGACAGCAAATCAGGATTCGGCGCGAACGACATCGCTCCTGCCAGCACGCCGTCGATACCGAACGCGCTGAACGATTCACTCATCTGGTGCGCGCGAACGGTTCGCCGCTGTCGTATGTCCTGAAGCGTTCGCGCCAGATTCGGCTCGTTTTCATCGATGCGCAGGCCAACCACGTGAATCGAGAGGCCACACCATTCGCTGGAAACTTCAACCCCCCCCACAAACTGAATGCCATGCGCAGCTGCAGCGGCACGACCCGCGGCGACACCGGAGACCTCATCGTGATCGGTCAGCGCCATGAGCTGAACGCCCCGTCCAGCAGCCAATGCGACCAGATCGGCCACTGCGAGCGTGCCATCGGACAGGCGCGAGTGGCTGTGGAGATCTGCAACACCTTTCATCACCCTTATTATAGAAACGGATACGCGCGACAGCATTAGTCTGCATTAGAACTATAATTGTCATATGCTTTTGGCATAACTAGCAATTGTTTCGGCGACGTTGTGGCGCAGCACCCAGTTAGTGAACCCAGAAATTTTTGTAGTTACGCAGGAGGCGCTTGCAAGCCATGGGGCTTTTTCAAAAAATTACCAATCCGCGCGAAATTCGACAGAAACTGGGCCTTAATCAGGAAGAGTTCTGGCAAAAAATCGGCGTCACCCAAAGCGGCGGCTCGCGTTACGAAGCCGGTCGCGACATGCCGAAGCCGGTCAACGAATTGCTCCGTTTGGTGCATCTCGAGGGCGTTGACTTGAGCACCGTTCGCAAGGAAGACATTCAGATAATCGATTTTTTGCGGAACAAACATCCCGACCTGTACGGCAAACTTCGGGACGCGGTTCATGGTGATGATGGCGCACAGTCGTCATCAGTGTTTTAGGTCAGTCATTTAGCAATTTTTTGTGCGTCGCAGCAAATTTGCAGTGCGCTTCGCTAGAATCGCCTCCAACAACCCTTCGGAGGCGACATGACGCAACTCGATACCCAGCTTAATCCCAACCTGTTGCGCTGGCTACGCGATCTTAGGATGACCGATGTCGCCGATTTCGGCGGCAAGAACGCGTCTCTGGGCGAACTGCTCGGCAATCTTGCGGACAAAGGTGTTCGCGTTCCTGGTGGCGTAGCAACTAGCACCCAAGCCTTTCGCGATTTTCTCGCGGCCAATGATTTGACTAACCGCGTTGCGTCGCGTCTTGCCGGGTTGAATGTTGATGACGTTCCCGCGCTGGCTAAGGCCGGTGCCGAGATTCGTTCATGGATTGAAGCGGCGCCGTTGCCCGCCGAACTGGAAGCTGGAATCGTGACAGCCGTGGGCGCACTCGAAGCCGAAGCGGGTGCAACGATTAGTTGGGCCGTACGATCTTCAGCGACGGCCGAAGACATGCCGGACGCGAGTTTCGCCGGGCAACAGGAAACGTATCTCAACATCGTCGGAATTCCGGCAATTCTGGACGCTGTGCGCCGTGTGTTCGCGAGCCTATACAACGATCGTGCGATTGCATACCGCGTTCACACGGGTTACGCCGATATTCCAGTAGCGCTGTCAGCGGGCATTCAACAAATGGTGCGCTCGGATTCGGGGGCGGCCGGTGTGATGTTCACGCTCGATACCGAGTCTGGCTTTCGTGATGCCGTGTTCGTAACTTCAAGTTATGGCCTTGGTGAAATGGTGGTTCAGGGCGCGGTGAACCCCGATGAGTTCTACGTCTTCAAGCCAACGCTGCGTGAGGGCCGTCCTGCAATTCTGCGCCGTACGCTCGGTAGCAAAGCGCAGAAGATGATTTTTGGCAGCGTCCCACAAGCCGGGAAATCCACTGAAATCGTGGACGTTGCGCAGGCGGATCGCAACAAGTTTTCACTCACTGATGCCGACGTTGAGACGTTATCGCGCTATGCCCTGACTATCGAGGATCACTACGGTCGCCCGATGGACATCGAGTGGGGAAAAGATGGCAACACCGGGGTGATTTACATCCTGCAAGCACGGCCTGAAACCGTCAAATCCAGGGAGCAAGGCGGCAATACGCTTGTTCGTTATCGGATGACCGAGACGGGTGCGACGATCGCTAGCGGTCGCGCGATCGGACAAAAAATTGGGCAGGGCACCGTTCGTGTCGTCAAAAACGCGAGCCAGATGGACATCGTCAAAGCCGGCGACGTGCTGGTTGCCGACATGACCGATCCTGATTGGGAGCCGGTGATGAAGCGTGCCAGCGCGATCGTCACCAATCGTGGAGGTCGTACGTGCCACGCAGCCATCATTGCGCGTGAACTAGGCATCCCGGCTGTCGTTGGCTGCGGCGACGCGACCAACGTGCTCAAGGACGGCGACGTCGTCACCGTGAGCTGCGCTGACGGCGATACTGGCCATATTTACGCTGGCAAGCTTGCGTTTGAGCGCACCGAAGTGCAGCTCGACAACATGCCGGAGGCGCCGACCAAGCTCACCTTAAATGTTGCCAATCCTGACTTGGCATTCGAGTTTTCGCAAATACCGAATCACGGCGTGGGCCTCGCGCGTCTTGAGTTCATCATCAACAGACAGATTGGTATCCATCCGCGTGCATTGCTTGAGTTCGACACGCTGACCGACGATCTGAAAGCAAAAATTACCGAGCGCATCGCTGGTTATGCGTCGCCGCGTGCCTACTTCGTTCAGCGTCTTTCTGAGGGTATTGCCACCATCGCGGCGGCTTTCTCGCCGCGTCCGGTGATCGTGCGCATGAGCGATTTCAAATCGAACGAATACGCGAGTCTTTTGGGTGGTGCAGCTTACGAGCCACATGAAGAAAACCCGATGCTTGGCTTCCGTGGCGCATCGCGTTATATCGCGTCGGAGTTTAGCGATTGTTTCGCGCTCGAATGCGAGGCGCTGCGCTACGTGCGCGAGACGATGGGTCTAAGTAATGTCGAAGTCATGATTCCGTTTGTGCGCACCATCGGCGAAGCGCAAGCCGTGGTCAAGGCGCTCGCTGTGCACGGACTTGAGCGTGGCAAGAACGGACTGCGCCTCATCATGATGTGTGAAGTGCCATCGAATGCGATTCTGGCGCACGAATTCCTCGAATATTTTGACGGTTTCTCGATTGGATCAAATGATTTGACGCAGCTAACGTTGGCGGTAGATCGCGACTCCGGTGGCCCAATTTCCAAGACGTTTGACGAGCGCGACCCTGCGGTGAAGAAAATGCTCGGTTTTGCCATCGACGCGTGTGTGGCCCAAGGCAAATACGTGGGTATCTGCGGTCAGGGTCCCTCCGATCATCCTGACCTTGCAGCCTGGTTAGTGGATCGCGGCATTGGATCGCTTTCGCTGAATCCTGATTGCGTCATTGATACGTGGTTGTCGCTCGCTCGGTTGAAAGCTGCGAACGCTGCAAAGGCCGCTTAAGGCACACACACGTTGAAGCTGCGCGTCCTGGTTCTGATGTCGCTGGCGACGATTACGCTCGCCGCGGCTGTTGCCTGCGTCGTCGCGGGGAGCTTCGGGGTTGCGGGAGGGTTCGTTGGTTGCGCGATAGTTATCGCTGGCCTCACTCGCACCAAATTTGATTCCTGCGTTGATGCGAAGGCTTTGCTCGAAACACTCCGAGTCGCGCAACGAGCCGGAGCAGTCGCCGTCAACGCCGTGGTCACGTCCAAAATTATTTTTATCGCGAAATCCGAAATTTCTGATGCCGCATCCAGCGGCCACGCATTGTTATTTCGCGACGAAATCGACGTAGCCATTTGGCGTGAATTGACAACCTTTTTGCGTCATCAGGCACATGCACAACCTGAACTGAAAAAAGTTGATCAAGTTGCCGCCCATCGACTTGGCAAGTCGTTTGATTTATGACTATAATTAAAGTCTTGATTGGGGGTATAGCTCAGCTGGGAGAGCGCTTGCATGGCATGCAAGAGGTCAGCGGTTCGATCCCGCTTATCTCCACCAAATCAAGACTGTAGAGATCCTAAGTCCCCATCGTCTAGAGGCCTAGGACACGACCCTTTCACGGTTGTAACAGGGGTTCGAATCCCCTTGGGGACGCCACCGATTGACATTGCGTGGTTACTGAGATTCGAAACAATGACTAAACAGTTAGTCAGCGCTGAAAGCCCCTTGATTGGGGCTTTTGCGTTTCTAGAGTTGCTCGTGCGTGTCTAGAGTTTGCTTTTTTATATTCTTTTAATCGATACAGCTTTTTGGTGAAAGCTCTATTTCACAGGGGCTATCAATGCAAAAGAATGGTTATCGACAATTTGATTTTTGAGCGTTTAGCCCCTGATCGAGAGTCGTTTCAAGCAAAAGCTGATACGCCCAGAGAATCAAATCAACGGCGCTTTTAGGCCCTCTTTGGCGATGACGCGCTGCACGGCAGGGCGTTCCAGCAGTCGGTGCATGAACGAGCTGAGTGCGGGCCAAGCAATTCCGTCGCGGGCGGGCTGTGTTGCGGGTGGCGGCCCTTCAAACACGCGGGTCCAGCGCCCCAGCATGAACGCGTAAATATCGAGTACCGAGAATCTTTCACCCATCATCCACGGGCCACAGTTTTTGGCCAGATGATCGTCAAGCTGCTTCAACATCGCTCCAATGCGTTCTTGTGTTTTGGCTTTGATCTGTGCAATGACGATTGGATCGGTGGATATTGTGTAGCGATCCGTATAGAAATACATGATCATCGCGGGCTGAAGCGTATTAGTCAGCCACATTAGCCACTTATAAAACTCGGCGCGCTCATTCGTGCCGACGGCGGGAGCGAAGCCTAAATCTGGATGCGTATCGGTCAGGTGCAGACAGATCGCGGCCGTTTCGTAGAGCTTCAGGTCGCCATCGATAAGCACGGGAATCAGGCCGTTCGGATTGAGCCTTAGGTATTCGGGCGATTTTTGCGCGTTGCTAGCACGATCGACCAGTTTTAGTTCAAACGGCAAGCCCATTTCTTCGAGCAGGATATGCGGCGTAATTGACGCGTTTGATGGGGCGTAGTAGAGCTGATACATGAGCGTTTTTTTGTGCTTATCAGAATGACGCTTCGGCCAATGCCAGCGTGCCTTCCGAGCCATTTACGATGGTGTCAGCAGCCGCGATTGCCTCAGGAATCATGGTGTCAGCGAAGAAACGCATCGTCGCCAGTTTGGCCTCGTAAAACGCCTTATCGGCATGACCCGCTGTAATGCGTTTGTCGGCTTCAAGCGCCAGGCGCGCAAGCTGCCACGCGCCGCACACGATGCCAAACAGTTTGACCATCGGCACGCTGCCCGCGAAGCTGGCGCGTACGTTGCTGTTGAAGGTTGCGAGATTGAACTCCACTGCGCGCTCAACGGCATCGATACCCGAAACAAGTTTTGCGTGTGTTACTTTGAGATGCGGGTTGTTTGACGACGCAAGTTCTTTCGCAAATTCGCGCATTGAAGCGATCACGGCCTTTGCTGTGCTGCCGCCTTCGCGTGCCATCTTGCGTCCCACGAGATCGTTCGCCTGAATGGCGGTCGTGCCTTCGTAGATCGTGGTGATGCGAGCGTCGCGGTAATACTGCGCCGCGCCGGTTTCTTCGATGAAACCCATACCGCCGTGCACCTGAATGCCCTGATAGGTCACGTCTTGCGCCATCTCTGTGGCCCAACCCTTGTGCACAGGAATCATCAGTTCGACGAAGGCCTGATTGACGGCGCGCACGTCGACATCAGGATGCGCTTCGGCAAGGTCAATCGCATACGCGGTGGCGATTGCCAACGCACGCGCCGCCTCAGTCTGCGCGCGCATACGCATGAGCATGCGACGCACGTCAGGATGGCGAATGATCGGCGTTGACGGCTCCTTGGGCGCGCCGACGTCGCGCGACTGCACACGCTCACGCGCGAACGAAACTGCGCGCTGGTACGAGCGCTCGGCGATTCCGACGCCCTGCAAGCCGACGCCGAAGCGCGCGAGGTTCATCATGATGAACATGTATTCGAGGCCACGATTTGGTTCGCCAACGATGTAGCCTGTTGCGCCACCGGCATCGCCAAATTGCATGACCGCAGTGGGCGACGCATGAATGCCAAGCTTGTGTTCGATGGAAATGCATTTCGCATCGTTACGCGCACCGAGCGAACCGTCTTTGTTAACCAAAAACTTCGGCACAACCAGCAGCGAAATACCCTTGACGCCGGGTGGCGCATCGTGCAAACGCGCAAGCACTAAATGCACGATGTTGTCGGCCCAGTCATGCTCGCCGTAAGTGATGTAGATCTTGGTGCCAAACACCTTGTAACTGCCGTCCGGTTGCGGCTCAGCACGCGTTTTAACCAGCGCGAGATCGGAGCCTGCTTGCGGTTCGGTCAGGTTCATGGTGCCGGTCCATTCGCCGCTCACCATCTTCTCTGCGAACACCGCTTTAAGCTCATCTGAGCCGGCTAGCAGTACCGCCTCAATCGCGCCCTGAGTGAGCATCGGCAACAGGCCAAAGCCCATGTTCGACGAATGCAGCATTTCGTCCGTCAGTGTGACGACGCAACGCGGCAGCGCAAGGCCACCAAACTCGGACGGCATCGGTAAACCCATACCACCCATCGCCCGGTAGCCGTCGTAGGCGGCTTTGAAGCCTTTAGGTGTTTTTACAGAGCAATCGGCCGCGTTGTATTGTGAGCCTTGCTGATCGCCCGACCAGTTCAGCGGATCGAGCACTTCGGTGGCGAATTTGGCGGACTCTTCGAGAATGGCGGTCACCGTGTCTGCCGTTGCATCTTCGAAATGCGGCAGTGCTGACAGTTCCGCAATTGGTGCGACGGTCTCCAGCAACAGTTGGAATTCTTTGAGGGGGGCTTGGTAGGTCGACATGATGCGCTCGGTTTTGTGCTCGTTCCCGTTGCGGGACAGGGCAAAGAAGAGGAGTAGGGTAAGGAGCCTTACCGCTTACGGCGTTATGGTTAGAGGATTCAACGAACCCCCTCACCGTAACCCTCTCCCGCACGGGGAGAGGGAGATGGGACTAGAGCGCAGCGACTAGCTGCGGCACAACCTCAAACAAATCACCCACTAACCCGTAATCCGCCACACCGAAAATGGGTGCATCAGGATCCTTGTTAATAGCGACGATGACTTTGCTGTCTTTCATGCCCGCCAGATGCTGGATCGCGCCACTGATACCGACGGCGATGTACAGGTCGGGCGCGACGATTTTTCCAGTCTGTCCCACCTGATAATCGTTCGGCACAAAGCCCGCGTCGACCGCCGCGCGCGACGCGCCCATCGCGGCGTTGAGCTTGTCAGCCAACGGCGTCAACACGTCGCGATATTTTTCGCCGGAACCAAGGCCGCGACCACCGGACACGATGATTTTTGCAGCAGTCAATTCAGGCCGCTCGCTCTTGGTGATTTCAGCCGAGACGAAGCTTGAAAGACCGCAATCAGCGACCGACGTCACGGTTTCAACCGTGCCGCTTCCACCTGAAGGTGCAGCCGCCGCGAATGCTGTGCCACGAACGGTGATCACCTTCACGCTATCTGCAGACTTGACGGTGGCATACGCGTTGCCCGCATAGATCGGACGGACAAAAGTGTCCGCATCGACGACCTTGATGATGTCGCTGATCTGCGCCTTGTCGAGCAGGGCTGCCACGCGCGGTGCCACGCCTTTGCCGTAGGCGGTCGCCGGAGCGAGGATGTGGCTGTAAGCCGCAGCAACCGCGACCACTTGCGCGGCCGCATTTTCCGGCAGCAGATGGGCGTGCGCTTCACTGTCAGCCAGCAAAACTTTCGACACCCCCGCCACCTGCGCGGCAGCCGCCGCAGCGGCGCCCGCGTTGTGCCCGGCGACCAGTACATGCACGTCGCCGCCAATGGCGATGGCCGCAGAAATCACATTCAGCGTCGCTGCTTTGAGCGAGCCGTGATCGTGTTCAGCAATAACTAGATTTGCCATGGTTAGATCACCTTCGCTTCATTTTTTAGTTTGTCGACGAGTGCCGCAACATCCGCCACCTTCACGCCGCCTTGACGCTTCGGCGGCTCATCCACGCGAAGCGTGGTCAGGCGCGGAGCTACATCGACGGCCAAGTCTGCTGGTTTGAAAATATCCAGCTGTTTTTTCTTCGCCTTCATGATGTTCGGCAGCGTCGCGTAACGCGGCTCGTTTAGCCGAAGGTCGGTGGTGATGATCGCCGGGAGCTTGATAGCCACTGTTTCCGCGCCGCCGTCGATTTCACGCGTGACCGTCGCGACGTCGCCCGCCACTTCAACTTTGGACGCAAACGTTGCCTGGCCCCAACCGAGCAGAGCGGCCAACATCTGGCCAGTCTGATTGGCGTCGTCGTCAATCGCCTGCTTCCCGAGGATCACGAGTCTAGGTTGCTCTTTGTCGACGATGGCTTTCAACAGTTTCGCTATCGCGAGCGGTTGCAATTCAACGTCGGTTTCAATCAGGATTCCGCGATCAGCGCCAATGGCCATGGCATTGCGCAGAGTTTCCTGACATTGCACAACGCCAGCCGAAACAGCGATCACCTCGGTAGCCACGCTTTTTTCGCGAAGCCGCACCGCTTCTTCCACCGCGATTTCGCAAAATGGGTTCATCGACATCTTGACGTTGGCGATATCAACGCCCGTGTTATCAGGCTTGACGCGCACTTTGACGTTGTAATCGACGACGCGTTTGACCGGGACTAGTATCTTCACACCTGCTCCTGCGAGGGGCGAATGCCGAAATGGGCATCGCCAAGTTGACGTTGACGGTAACTCTTGATTATAGAAATCTGCGAGGTCTCGGCGATTGTTTCTAAAGTGCGTTGAGCCGTGGCTCTAAACCCTTGAATTCGTCTCGCTGGTGGGTGCGAGACAATTACCGCATGGAAATGCGTTTCACCCACCGAGAACCAACGCTCAAAGGCGCATGGGTGCTGGTGCTCGTCGTCGCGTTAGCCTATGTCGCAGCGATCGCACACGGCGTCACTACCATCGACGTGGCGCGAGATTTGTTCTGGGCCATCGAGATTGCGGGCGGGCGCACATGGCCATTGATTGGGCCGCCCGTCGGCCCCTTTGAGTTGTTGACGGCGATTTGGTACTACGTCGCGGCGGGTGCAGCACTGCTTAGTTCTTCGCTGACGATGTATTTCGCAGTGCTCGGCGCGTTGGCAGCACTTAAATTTGTATTGATGTATCGGGTGGCGGTGCGCTGGATGGACGCGCGATTCGCGATGACCTTGGTGGTCGCGGCCACGCTGCCAGGTATCGTTTCCTACCAACTTCTTGGTATCAGCCACACACAATTTGTTGAAGTGACGATTTGGGCGGCGGCGCTTTTTGCATTGCGTTTACGGGCTTCTCCGGCGAGCGTTCGTGACGCGGTGGCGTTGGGCGTTAGTGCAGCGCTTTCGTTGCATGCGCATCCGACTGCAATTTTTCTGTTGCCGTGGGCAGCGGCCGCGGTATTCGGCCTGCCGAGGCGATTTCGATGGCGCGCTGCGGTAACCGCATTGGTCGCGGCGACGGTCGTGTTCTTGCCGCTATTGATTGCCCTTTTGTTGGGCATTCCGTCCGCTGCCGGGAACGTCCCCGGCGCCCCTGGTTCGGCAGGTTCGATTTCGGGGCTGATGCAGCTGCTGCAAAACCTATTCTGGTTTCAGGCGAAATATGTTGTGCAGACTGCGCTGCCGGCGCAATGGTTTGTGTCCGCATGGCCTACGCTCTGGACGGTACTGCTACTTTTGTCGGCAATGGGTGCGCTCATCGCTACGCTCGACCAACGGTTACGCGCTACGTTTTGGGCGTCGCTTCTGACGTTACTGGGAGTGCTCGTCGGCGTCGTTCTGCTGCGCGATCACACGCCTTTTTACATGCTCTACGTAGCGTTGCCACCCTTCACAGTTCTGTTTGCGTCCGCCTGGACAGCGTTGCGCAATGTTCGAGGCGGTTCGGTGCTCATAGCGGTCATACTTTCTGGCGTAATTGCGCTTCACCTTGCTATATGCGCAGGCTACGCCCAGGCGGCGCGGGATGGCATGGTGTTGTCGTGGCTGCCACTGCATTCCAACATGCAAGACACGACAACTGCGGCACACGCCGAGTCCAGCAGCGCACCGCCGACGCGTGATTCCGTCGCAGAGTGGTTGTGCGCGCAACCGGGTGCGGTTTCCTTGCACGGAGATCTGGCCGCAACACATGACATCGGCCTGGGGCAGGATCAATATTTCCATTGCCGAAATCGGAGTTCTTTTGCGGTTACAGGGGGAACGGAGAATGCTTGGGTGGGACTACCGCTTCCCGCGTGGCGGGAGCTTTCAGCCGCTCCCACGGTTGTGCTCGGTTCGTACGGGTTGATGCCGATCGCCGAGGTCATATCACCGGCGAAGGCGTTGCCGCTCTCCTCCGGACGAGCCTATCCGCCCCGGTTCGCGCTGATGATGTCCGCTGCAAACCATTTACCTTGG
>JBDSYI010000200.1:0-5088 GCA_039925745.1 Casimicrobium sp.
AGTGATGAACGTTTTGAATAAATAGCTTGACCTCACTTCGCGCTGCGCCTTTCTTAAACTTGCGGCCTTGCTCTTCTTCGCGTCGAACTTTGTCGCGCGCCAACGCCTCGCGAAGAATGTCGACCAACGGCCCATTGCCCGACAAAAATACGCTGTAGAGGTCGCTGCCTTTGTCGATATGCGTCGTGGCAATGTCCAGCCCGACGAGCGTTTTCCCGGCACCGGGAACTCCGGTAACAAAGCAAATCGACTTCGTCGCGTTCCGTTTGGCGTCTCGAATAATCCGCGCAACGGCGGCCGACGTCTCCGACAAATTCAACGCGCTCGCGTCGCTCCGAGAGATTTCGGCTACACCGTGACCCGCGTAAAGCGCCATCGCAGCTTCAATGATCGTGGGCGTTGGTCGGTATTGCCCTTTTTCCCAATGCTGGGCATCTATCGCGCTGCCATCGGTGAACTTAAGAACTTGCTCCATCACGCGCGCTATGTTGTCTACCGTAGTCCGAATCGGCAGAAGCACGCCATCATTTTGAGGGGTCGCCGCGATGACTACCAGTCCGGTTTTCGCGCGGGTTGGAACGAGAATTGGCGCGACCGTTTTGTCGTGCGTCGTTTCGTGGAAATTCTTTAGGTCCACTGCATAGTCGAAGACCTGATCGATAGCACTATTCGTGAACTCACGCTCACCCACTTTGAATTCGATCACGAATACAACGTGATCAATGAGCAGAACGACATCAATTCGCTTTCCGAGGCGAGGAACAGCGTATTCAAAGTAAATCTTGCCCCGCCCTCGATATCCTTCAAGAACAGGTCGCAAGATGCGAACTTGCTCCAGCCACGCATCCCGCTGAGTGCCTTCGATCGCAAATTGACTCTCACGAGCAATCGTGCCGAGAATTTCCTCCGGCGTTCGCGCGAGAAAGTCCTCGATTGAGTCGGAGTAATAAGCGCGGTTCGTCACGAAGTGTCCGGTGAACTAATTCCCCCAGAGGATATGTCAATCGCCTATCCATGCAGCGCTCAGCTCCGAAGCGAATAGCGGCTTCGCTGTGAGGTTGATATGCGTGGGGGAAAACGCGATCCTGTCCGCAGCGGTGGTCACCGAACGTGCGCCCCTCCCAGCCGTGGCCTTGGTTGCTTCCGGGCATTGGCTGTATTGCAGCATGCGGAGCGGCGTCTGCTCGCGGTTCCGTGACGCGGATACTTCTCGAGCAGGCAGTCCCGTCTCCGCTGAACATTGCATTTTTCTGAAACGTGGGGACTGTCGCGCTTACGCGCGATGTGCCTCATCCATAGTACAGTTGGAATTCCACTTAACGGGTCACAAATTGCTTGTTTATTAGATTATTAGGTTAATATGTGACCCATATGTCACGCGCCGCACCCTCACTTCTACCCCGCCTCACGCGCCTGCTGGAAACCGTCGGCAGCAATCTGAAGCTCGCGCGTCTGCGCCGAAAGTATTCGGCTGAGATGGTCGCGCAGCGCGCTGGCATTTCGCGCAAGACGGTGTACCGCGTTGAGCTGGGCGACCCGGCGGTGGCGCTGGGGATTTACGCGCGGGTGATGCAGGTGTTGCGGCTGGAGCAGGATCTAGCGTCGCTGGCGGCGGACGATTTGCTGGGGCGAAAGTTGCAGGATGCGGCATTGCCGACGCAGCGGCGCACGTCCAGAAAAGTTGTTGAGCCTACCTTGCCAGTGGGCGAGGTCACCGTGACCTCAACCCTCACCCGCGCGCGGGTGAGGGAGTAGCGCAGGTAGCCGCTTTGATGAACGCGGTTCAGGTGTGTGTTGAGCTTGAGCAGCTTGCTGCCGCTGCGGAGCCTGCGCTGATGGGTGACTTGCATTGTCAGTCGTCCGGTGCGGGGGAGATTTTCTCGCTTGAGTACGACTGCTCGTGGCTGCGCGGGGCGGCGGCGTTTGCGTTTGATCCTGACCTTGCGCTGGTGTCGGGGCCGCAGTATCCGGCGGCTGATCGGGCGTCGTTCGGGATATTTCTCGATTCGTCGCCAGATCGCTGGGGGCGCGTGCTGATGCAGCGGCGCGAGAACACGCGGGCGCGGCATGACGGGCGGCGACCGCGCAGCCTGACGGAGTGGGATTACCTGCTGGGCGTGCATGATGAAACGCGGCTTGGGGCGCTGCGCTTTCGGGCGGCGGCGGGCGAGTCTTTCATCGATAGCGATGCGCGCCTTGCTGCGCCGCCGATTGCGTCGCTGCGCGAGTTGCAGGCCGCGAGCCTCAACTTTGAGGCGCATGTGAATGACGAAGAGCACCCCGACTACGAGCACTGGTTGTCGCAGTTGTTTGCGCCCGGCTCATCGCTGGGCGGCGCGCGGCCCAAGGCGTCGGTTCGCGACGAGGCGGGCGCGTTGTGCATGGCGAAATTTCCGAGCCGACAGGACACGCGGGACGTGGGCGCGTGGGAACTGGTGGCCAATCGGCTCGCCGGGTTGGCGGGCATTGAGGTGCCGCTTGCGCGGCCGCTGCGATTGCCGGAGAGCCCGTACACCACCTATCTGGTGCGGCGATTTGATCGCGCGGCAGGCGGGCGCAGGCGAGCGTTTGTGTCTGCGATGACGCTGACGCAGCGGGCGGATGGGGAAGCGGGCGCGAGCTATCTGGAACTGGTGGATTTGTTGCAGTCGCGCGGGGCCGATACGCGCGCTGATTGCGAGCAGCTGTTTCGTCGCGTTGTCTTCAACATCTTGATTCACAATACCGACGATCATCTGCGTAATCATGGGTTTTTCATCGGCGTGGACGGCGTCAGGCTGTCGCCTGCCTATGACGTGAATCCGTCGATTGAGCGCCGCGAATTGTCGCTGGCGATCAATGAGGTGGAGACGGCGTGTGATGTGTCCATTGCGATGGATGCATGCCGCGATTATGGGCTGACAGTGGCGGACGCGGTGCGCGTGCTGACCGACGTGCGCGCGGCCGCGGCCGAATGGCGGGCAGTTGCGACCGGCCTTGGTATCCCTGCGTCGGAACAGGCGTTGATGGCGAGCGCGTTTGGTGTGTGAATTGGTCGTGCTTCAACCGATCCACGCGGTTCATGCCCGAGTGGCGTTTTTCGAGTTCTGTGCCGTTCGTCGCAGCGTGATCATCGCCCGACAGTAACTCATGGATGTATTGACAACAGCTACACATAAAATTATCATACGTGTATCTGTTGAATACACATCAAGGAGCAAGCCATGCGTGACGCTGCTATCAACCTCCGGGCCTTGCCAGAGCAGCGGGATCTGATTGATCAGGCGGCGTTGCTGCTGGGCAAAAACCGTTCGGACTTTATGCTGGAAGCCGCTTGCGAGCGGGCGCAGTCGGTGGTGCTTGATCAGGTGTTTTTTAGTCTGGACGCGAGCAGGATTCGCCAGTTCAACAAGCTTCTCGACGCGACGCCAACTGCGAATGTGGGGCTGGAGCGCCTGACGGCGGTGAAGGCGCCGTGGGTGAAGGCTGCAAAGGCGACATGAATTTGCGCCTGTCGGCACCGGAGCCGTTGTCGTCCGCGCACGGTGTCGACGAATTTGATTGTGGTGAGGCAAGCCTCAACGCCTGGTTGACGCGGCGTGCGTTAGCCAATCAGGCGAGCGGGGCGAGCCGCACCTTTGTGGTGATCGATCAGGACAATGCCGTGTGCGGCTATTACGCGCTGGCGGCCGGTGCTGTCGCGCATTCTGCGGCCACTTCTCCGATGCGGCGCAATAGGCCGGACCCGATTCCAGTGATGGTCCTGGCGCGGCTGGCAGTGGCCCAGCGTGCACAAGGGATCAAGCTCGGGGCGGCGCTGTTGCAGGATGCGGTGAATCGTGCGATGGCGGTGTCACAAAACACGGGCGTCCGCGCGCTGTTGGTTCATGCGCTGAACGAGCGCGCAAAGCAGTTTTATGAGCACTACGGGTTTCAGGTGTCACCGATTGATGCGATGATATTAATGTTGCGCGTAAAGGCGTAAACGAAGCGATTTGACTATCCATGACATTTGACGATCCCAACGACGACAACGACGAACACTCGCCCATCTCAGCGGCCGAACGCTCGTCCGCTGCTTCGCGCTCGACTTGGGTAAGCGTGGTGGTGAATGTGGTGCTGTCTACGGCGCAGATCGTGGTGGGCGTGATGTCGAAGTCGCAGGGGTTGATTGCGGACGGTATTCATTCGCTGTCGGATCTGGTGTCGGACTTTGTGGTGCTGCTAGCGAACCGCGCGAGTCAGAAGGACGCGGACGAGGATCATCCGTATGGGCATCAGCGCTTTGAGACGGCGGCGTCGCTGGCGTTGGGGGCAATTTTGCTGATGGTGGGCGTGGGGATGTTGTGGTCGGCGGCGGTGAAGCTGGAGAACCCGGAGGCGATTGCCCAGGTGCATGTGGTGGCGCTGTATGTGTCGCTCGGCGCGCTGGTGGCGAAGGAGCTGTTGTTTCGCTACATGCTGAAAGTGGCGAAGCGGGTGAAGTCGAGCATGCTGGTGGCAAACGCATGGCACGCGCGGTCGGACGCGGCCTCAAGCCTTGTGGTGTCGGTGGGCATCGTCGGCAATTTGCTGGGTTATCCGATTCTGGACCCGATTGCGGCGCTGATCGTGGGCTTTATGGTGGCGAAGATGGGCTGGGGCTTTGGCTGGGACGCGCTGCACGATTTAATGGATCGCGCGGTGGACGAGGAAGAAGCTGCGGCGATTCGCAAGACCGTGGCGGAGACGCCGGGCGTGAAGAATGTGCACGACATCCGCACCCGCAAGATGGGCGACATGATCGTGGCCGACGCGCACATCGAGGTAGACGCGACGCTGACGGTGGAAGCGGGGCACGACATCGCGGTGGAGGCGCGGCGACGCGTGATGCAGCGGCATCGCGTACTGAACCTGATGACGCATGTGGATCCGTGGAAGCGGCCGGATCTGGATCATGGGACGGTCGAGGCGACTAGCGCGACACGTAGCGTTTAGAAGCTCCAGATGCAAAAAAGCCCGGCAATGCCAGGCTTTTTATTTTGTTGTTTTGTTATTTTTAAATCTTTAACGCCAAAAGGCGGTGGTAGGACGTGGCGGGCTCGAACCGCCGACCAACGGATTAAAAGT
>JBDSYI010000201.1:0-3930 GCA_039925745.1 Casimicrobium sp.
CCGGTGCTTGATGAACCTTGGGTCTGCCAGGCACTGCCAATAGCGACGTCATGCAGATTTGCTTCGCGTTGCGTCTGCGCGCGCAATAAAAAAATGGTCGCCAACACGGATGCAACAAGGATCGCAACGTACGTCAGGCGGCGCAGCTGCAAGCGATTGAGGGTGGCGTTCGCAGGAAGTTTCATGGCGCGCGATAGACACGAACGCGCGGCGTTGGCGCACCCGTGGCCTGGGCTTGCAAACCGTTGGCTGCGAGCGCACGTTGCATGTTTAACTGGGCTGGCGCATCGAGTGCATCGCCGAGGCTAAACACCCACGCACCGCTCGCGTAAGTCGCGCTTTGCGTCCGCGCCAAAACGTCGGGCGCGACGGTGGCGATGCGTTCAAGCAGTACGCCGGGTGCGGGATGTGTTTGCGCGGCACCTGACACGCCGACTGAGGGCAGCATCGCAAACTTCGCACCGGCGATCAACGCGCAGGCAACGCCGGCAACTGTGGCGTAACGCAAGGCAACATCAAGCGTGGTCGAGCGCGCAACGGTCTGCAGATCGGGTGCAGCGACCAGGCGCGTTTCGCCGCCAACGGGAAAATTTCCGTCCGCCATCGAAGCACCGCTTGCCGCCTGCCAAAACGACAATTTGTCGTCGCTCAACCGGCTGCGATCACGGTCAACCAGGATGCAATCGCTCGCGCTGGACGCGCTGCCCACACTAGGACTGAGCATGGCGGCAACGATCGCGGGCAGGCCGCTGTCATCAGCATTGTGCATCGCTTCAACCGCCGCCGCGCCTTGTGCGCCAACGATGTATCCGCCCGGTGCGCCTACCCAATAGGTGTTGCCTGTATTTAAGGCATTGAACACCTCAGTCGAGAGCAGTGAATTCGCGGTATTTGTATGCGTCGTGTATGCGACCCAGGCATAGTCTGGCAACGAAGCTACTGCTTGAGCGGCGAGTCGGAGATTGGCCGAACCGACGCCGAGATCACGATTGAGGGCGAGTGCGGCCGCGCGCAATTGTTCGCTCGGAGTCAGGCGACTAAATCCCGGTATTCGCGCACGGGCGACGCCGAGCTCAGGTGGGGTTAACAATCTTGAAGTGTCTGGAAGTGCCAAAGTTTGATCGTTTTCAGGCGTTCGAAATGAGCCGAGAAATAAGGGTTGGTCGACCGCTGGGGGGGCGGGTAATCTGCAACTGTACGCGATGACCGACGCGCTCGAAGCGAATCACCGCCTCCACCGCGAAGTATTGGGTATTTGTGCTGAAGACACCGTCCAACGGCGGCTGCCCCAAAAACGTTGCCAGGTCACTTGGCGAGGAAAACGGCTGCTGTGCACGTCTGGCCATGGCGCGATCAAGATCGGCGGGCGACGCTGCCGGGAATGCGGTGGCTATCAGCGCTTTGCTTGCGGTATTGGCGTTGATTGGGGTCGCTTCGGGCAACACCACGACAATTTCACTCAAAGCACGCGCGGAGGCATCGGTAAAGCCCGGCACGTCGAGCAGGTCGGCAATCTCCCGCAGCGGTGCGTTGCGCAACGCTTGTCCGTAGCGTTGACGCTCACTCTGACCATCATCTGCGATGTCGTCTTTATCAATCGCATCTGCCAACGTGTCGACGAGGGATGGCGCGACACCTGCCTTCGCGAACAACGCTTTGGCGAGCGCTACGTTTGCCGCGCTTTTCACGCCGCGCGGCGCGAGATTATTCAGATTGAACTGCGCCTGAAGGTCAGTAATGTGGCCTTCAATGGTGCCGCCTTCGACCGGCGTTGGAGGCAAGGCAGTCGCCCACAGCTCGCCGTAGTGATCGAGCGGACCCAGCCGTGCATCCGCCGCGAGCACCGTGATCGCCCAGGAGGCAGCAGCGTCGGCCAACGTGTAGCTTGCCTGCGTGTCTCGCGCGCGGTATTCGCGATCCAACCAGCCCGAGAGCGGCACAATCATTTGCGTCGCAATGGCTGCGCCGAGAGCCGTGAGCAGCAGGGCGACGACCAGCGCCGCGCCGCTAGTGCGTGGCTGTGAGCGTTTCATCGCAGCGCCATAATTCGTTCGACGGGGGGTAGCGTACCTGCGGTCGTTAATGGCGTCACGCTGATGCGGATCGCACGCGGATACGCATTGATTGTGGGCTCGAATAAAACACCGTTTGCGCTGTAGGCAACCGCGATGGATTGCACTTCGGCAACCGGTAGTCGCTCACCACCCGCCTCGCGAATCACCTCAACACGATCGTTAGTGGCTATCCAGCGGTAGCTAACGCGGCGAGTGTCCACACCGCGTGAAAGCGACGGATGGACCATCACCATCGCGTCTCTAGTGGCCGCAAATTCCGATAGCGAAGCGCGCCGCATATCGGCTTCAATATTCGCAAAAAAATCATCAAGACGCTGCCACTGAGCGGCGTCGTTGACCACGCGATCACGAGAGACTTGCAGCGTGTCCAGCGCGCGCCATCCCGTTAGTGTCATAAGCGAAGCGATTGACAGCGCGATCATAATTTCGACTAGCGTCATCCCACTCGCGCGAATAGTTGTGGAGTGCATCATGATCGAGACGAAAATCCGACCGCTTGCGCCAGTACATGGCCATCGCCACCCGTGCGCACCACGGTCACCTCGACGCGCGAAAACAGCGGGCTGGGTGTCGCTGTGACTTTGGTTTGTGCGGTGAATTCGATGCCAGCTTGTTGCGCTTGACGAGTGCTTGCAGTGCCTACTTGCGCTTGTTGCGGCTGTAAACGAATCTCGGCCAACGTGTTGTGGGCGACCCAGCGCGCAAGCGTCCGGTCGCGCAATGCGCCTTGATCGTTGGTTGCCACTAAAGCAGCGCGCGATGCAGCAATCAGTCCGGTTGCAAGAATCGCTGTGGCGACCAAGACCTCAATCAGGCTGAAGCCGCGTCGCCTTCGTGAATCAGGATTCACTTTATCCGGATGCAGTGTTAGGCGCAACGCGCGCCGCAACCGCAATGTACGCCCTGGTACATGAGCGTGTTTGACAAAAGCGCGAGCACGATGCAACGACACAATGCGCCCGATAAATGAATCTTCAGAGGTTCCACGAACCTATGTCCGCGCCTTCGCCCTCACCCCCCGGTTTCGCGTCGGCACCCATGCTGAACACGTCGATGTCGCCGTGCAGGCCCGGGTTTGCGAATTGATACGGATTGCCCCACGGATCGTTGGGCAGGCGGGCAATGTAGCCGCCGGCGCGCCAGTTGTTGGGCACTGGTGAGCTGAGCGGCTTTTCAACCAGCGCCTTCAAACCCTGTTCGCCTGTGGGGAACCGTCCATTGTCGAGCTTGTACATCGCGAGCGATTGCGTGAGCGTCGACACATCCTGCTTGGCGGCAGAGACTTTAGCGTCGTTTAATCGACCGATCACGTTGGGCGCGATGATGGCGGCGAGGATGCCAATGATGACCACGGCGATCATCAATTCGATCAGCGTAAAGCCGCGTGAAATTCGGTGGCGGGTGAGTGACGGAGAAAACATAGGCAAAATTATAGGATTCGGGACTTTGGCGGCGATTGCCGTTCTATCACGCATTCATGAAGAAACTGTTCGTCGGGCTATTCGTCCCAGTTGCTGTAGCGCTCGCTGGGTGGTTTGCACTTCCGCTGTGGCCCGCCACCATTCCCGCTGAAGGTATTAGTCTGAACGTGCGTCAGGGAAGTTCATTGACTCGTCTGGCGAACGAGCTAGAACGCCTGGAAATAGCTCCCAGTCTGGTCGTGCAGGCCGTTGCGCGTATTCGTGGCAGCGCCCGGAAATTGAGGGCGGGAGAGTATTTGTTTGAATCGCCGCAGACCGTGGCGGACATTATTGCCGCCATTGAATCCGGCGATGCCAAACGCCTGTCCATCACGACGGTAGAAGGCTCGCGACTGTCTGACCTCTACGCATCGCTTTCGACAGTGCCAATCGAA
>JBDSYI010000202.1:0-4558 GCA_039925745.1 Casimicrobium sp.
CAGCTCACTCGAGCTGCCCGCCGAAAAGCCGCGGTCGATCACTCGCTTCAAGCCCTCACCGATCGCAAGCACCGATGCGGCGGCCAGCGCCAACCCGAACATCGCAATCGCAATGCGCCGCCAGTACGGGCGAACAAAGGGCCACATAAATTGAATTACAGCAAAGCGAGCGTTCATCGGTTCCATTTAAGGCCGAAGCCACGGAAACAAAGAGGCGGCAAAAAAATTCGTCCCAATCATTAGCGGTTCAACGATTTGCCGTATTCCCACAAGAAAGTGTTGAACTTTTCGAAACTCACCGCATCTTAATGATGTGGCAAGACGATGTGTGGTTGAACCCTCTGCCCCGCATCGTTATCCTCCCCCGACGGGCTTCCCCCGGTCCGTCCGTGGTGACGTTTAGGGCGACCTTTCCTCCGATGGGTCGCCCTTTTTTCTTTTTGGCTATCTTGTCCGGTCGTAGTTTCAAAACTCACGTCGCGGGACGGAAGTAGCACTTAACGCAATGCTGTTGCGCTGTTATTTTGACGGGGTTTTGCGGCGGCGTCGTTTCGGCTCGGAAGTTGCGCTTTCTGGGCACCAAATCATTGATTCATCGTCTAATATGGCGCTAGCGGCGTGATCCTGTTGTTTTTTCAGGCCGTACAAAGGCATTTCAAGGAAATATGATGACCGGAAAGTGGCAAAAAGTAACGTGGGTGGGCGCAGGTGCGACCATCGGTATCGCGCTGTCTTTGGCGCTCAACGTCACCGCTAACCGCGATGCCAAATCGGCGATTCCGGTAGATGAACTGCGGACCTTCTCCGAAGTGTTCGCGCGTATCAAAAACGATTATGTCGAGCCTGTCAGCGACAAGAAGTTGATCGAGCAGGCCATCGGCGGCATGGTCTCAAGCCTTGATCCACATTCCACCTTTCTTGACGAAAACGCCTTTAAAGATTTGCGTACGACGACGACCGGCAAGTTCGGTGGCGTTGGTATAGAGATCGGCACGGAAGACGGCTTCATCAAGGTGATTTCGCCGATTGACGAAACGCCCGCTGCCAAAGCTGGTATTCGCGCTGGCGATCTGATCACCAAGGTTGACGGCGAATCCACGCGCGGCCTGACCACGACCAAAGCGGTCGAAAGGATGCGCGGTAATCCGGGCACCAAGGTGCGGCTGGAAATTTTCCGCAAAGAAGATCGCAGCACGCAAACCTTCGCGCTGACCCGCGAACAAATCAAGATTCAGGGCGTAAAAGCCAAGATGGTTGAGCCGGGCATTTCGTTCATCCGGGTGCGCACGTTTAACGAAACAACGGTCGCCGACGTCGCAAAAGCATTAACCGAGGAGAACGCGCAGACCCCGCTCAAAGGCGTCGTGCTCGACTTGCGTAACAATCCCGGCGGATTGCTTGATGCAGCAGTGGGATTGTCAGCCATCTTCCTGCCGAAAGATGCACTGGTCGTCTACACCGAGGGCCGTATGGAAGGCAGCAGAACGCGCTACACAGCGAGCAGGGAGTACTACTCACGCCGTGGCCCTGACGCCTTGGCCAATCTTCCGGAAATCCTGAAAACCGTGCCGCTTGTTGTGCTGACCAATGGTGCGGCCGCGTCCGCCTCTGAGATCGTCGCGGGTGCTTTGCAGGACCACAAACGCGCCACACTGATGGGCACGACGACGTTTGGCAAGGGCTCTGTGCAGAACATCATCCAGCTGTCGCAAACCACCGGCGTCAAGCTCACCACCTCGCGTTACTTCACGCCGAACGGTCGCTCGATTCAGGGCACAGGCATTGAGCCTGATTTGCTGATCGACCAGTTGACTTGGGACGGCGTGGTGTCGCCCAAGTTGCAGCGAGAGAAGGACTTGTCGCGCCATCTGGTCGGTAAAGACGAAAAATCGGACGCATCCGCAGACGAAGATTTATCCGAAGCCGCCCAGGAAGCCAAACTCATCAAAGTCCGTGAGGACAGCAAAAAGTTGAAGGGCTTCGACTGGGGTAACGAGAAAGACTTCCTCTACTCACAAGCGCTGAACAAAGTAAAAGGTCTGCCGGTGGTGCGCTCAACCGTCGAGGCTGCGGGCACAACGGCGAAAGCTGGCGTTCCAGCTGAAGCACCCACGAAGTAGTTAGCTCCCCATCAGTGGCAGCTGGCGCTGACCTTGATGATGAAGCGCTGCTGCGCTACTCACGCCACATCCTGCTCGATGAGTGGGGCGTGGCGGGTCAGGTTCGTCTCGCGAATGCCCACGCGTTGATCATTGGCGCCGGGGGTCTCGGCTGTCCCGCGGCGCTTTTTCTCGCATCCGCCGGCGTCGGCACGCTGACCATCGCCGATCACGATGCAGTTGATCTCACCAACTTGCAGCGTCAAATCGCACACGAAACCGCGAGCGTGGGTGAATTGAAGGTTGAATCGCTCAAGCGACGATTAATCGCCATCAATCCCCTCGTACGGGTCGTGACGCTTGCCGAAAAGCTTGAAGGCGACGCCTTGCAGTGCGCCGTCGACGCAGCCGATGTGGTGCTCGACTGTACTGATCGCTTTTCCACCCGTCACGCCATCAACCGCGCCTGCGTCAAGGCAAAGGTGCCGCTTGTTTCCGGAGCTGCCATTCGTTTCGATGGACAAGTCAGCGTGTTTGATCCACGGGTTGAATCGTCGCCCTGCTATCAATGCGTTTACCCAGAAACCAGTGAATTTGAGGAAACGGCATGCGCAGAAATGGGTGTGTTTGCGCCACTCGTCGGCATCGTCGGCAGCATGCAGGCGGCAGAGGCACTGAAAATTTTGGTCAACATTGACGGCGCAGAAACACTGTGTGGGCGCTTGCTCACGATCGATTTAAAGTCGATGGAGACTTCGATATTGCGGATTACACGAGCCGAAAACTGCGCCGTTTGCGCGCTGCACAGAAGTTAATAACTTTGCGTCAGAACGACCGCCGCACGGGGGGTTAGCACAACAAAAGGCGCATCTCGACTTTTGTCGATATGCGCATGTATGCCCCGTGTACAGGGTCGATACACTCAATAGTTGTTAGCCGCTATCCGCACCGAAATCACAGGAGACGCTTGAAAATTGAGACGAATCAGGCGGTACGACGAAGCGATACGAATGTACCGATGCCAAGCATTGCCAGCATTAGCAAGCTTAAGCCCGGCGCACCGAGCGCATCAACCACTGCGGCAAGGCCATTGCCCACAAACTGTCCCACAGCGCCCTGACTGTTATTAGCGCAATTAACGGCAAATCCTCCTAGTGAAGCGACGATTTGGCATTGGCCGAGCAAAGTTGCGGAGAAGGTGCCTGGCGCCGCACCCACAAATTTAACCAGAACAGTGCACGTTTGCCCGTTGGTAAATGGGGTTCCAACCACGCAGGTGCCGCCGGGGACTACGGCAAATTGATTTCCACCATTTGGATTGAATGCGAAAGGTGCAGAGAAATTTATCCCGCTCATCGAATTGGTGTTTGCGGTGAGCGTTACAACAAAAACTTGACCAGGGCTAAGCGTCTGAGTTGGAGGAAGTATGGACGAGAAGGAACCGTTTAATAGTGAGACTCCAGCAGACGCCTGCGTTGCAGCGCTGCAGCAAACGAGCAAAACTGCAAGCCACTTGATGAGTTGGTTCATTCCTGTGTTTCCTTTTTTTCGATATGGTGTCGAGTATATGAAGAGCACGTTATCGGATCAATTACTTTGCCGAGGTTATGATGTAGGGAAGTAAATTTGTGGCGGAAAAACAATGACGCTTGCGATGTTCGGCTGGATTGCGTTGTTTGGCGGTTTGCTGCTTGCGCTAGCTGCGGAAACTCTCTGGCCACGCTACGAGTGGTCGCAAGTAACACGGGCACGACATTTTTTTGGCAACATGTTGCTCTGGCTAGTTATCGCGGCAACTTTATCAGTGCTAGCGCAACACGTGTTGTCACCGATGTTCGGAGTGGCAGACGCAATGAATTTGGGCCTGCTGCGAGCGGCCAACGCTCCGGTCTGGCTGGCTGCGACGCTGGGTTTCCTGCTTGCGGATTTTTCGGATTACGTGTTCCATCGGGCAAGCCATCGCTTTCGAGCATTGTGGCTTTTGCATGCCGTGCATCATTCCGACCTGCGGCTAGACGCCTCGACATCGCTGCGGCAACATCCTTTGTCTTATGTTCCTGCGCTGGTGATTCGCCTGATGCTTATCATGTCGTTGGGCGCGCCTGCGTGGTCGCTAGTTCTGCGCGACGTGCTGGCTGTCATCTCATCACACTTGCACCACGCAGCGGTCGCATGGTCACCGCGAATAAGCGCCTGGGCGGAACGCTATCTGTCCTGGCTCATCATCCCGCCCACCGCGCACTGGCTGCACCATGACCCGCGCGAAGAATTAACCAACTCAAACTACGGTCAACTGCTTTCCTGTTGGGATCACATGTTTGGCACGTATGTGCCGAGCACCACGGCTACGAGTGAAAGCGGTTTGTCAGCGCTATCGGATGCGCGCTGGCAGACTGTGCGCGGCTTACTACTGACGCCCTGGTGGGCACGGCGCCTGCCAAAGCTTTAGACGGGGCGCA
>JBDSYI010000203.1:0-25082 GCA_039925745.1 Casimicrobium sp.
CCCAGTTAAACGGTGCTTCTAGATTTTTAGTAGCGAAAGCTGTCACCAAAAAAGTGTATTGAGATGGCGCGATTTGCTTCGAGCCAGACGTGCGCGATCCACGAAATCTTTCCCCCGCCCGCCGTACGGCGAAAGCCGCGAGAGCATCCGATTCAGCTTCATCTGTCACGAAAGCCCACCATGCAGAAAACCCTCTTCACAACAATTGCGTGCAGCACGTTTCTTGTTTGCCTGAGCGCGTCAGCCGCTGAAATCAAAGTGTTCACGGCGGGCGCGTTTAAACCGGTCGTTACCGCGCTCGTCCCCGAATTTGAAAAGCAGACCGGACACAAAGTCACGGTAGAAAACGACACCGCGGGCGCTCTGACCAAACGCGTCGAGGGCGGAGAAGCGTTTGACCTTCTGGTGCTCACGCCCTCGGCATTGGCAGCCCTGACCAAGTCCGGCAAAGTCGCTGAAGGCTCAACGAAACTGCTAGCCCGCGTCGCCATCGGCGTCGCCGTCAAGAAGGGAGCGATTGCGCCAGACATCAGCACGGTCGCCGCGTTTCAAAGCGCATTGCTGGCTGCGCGGGCTGTCGCCTACATCGATCCGGCAGCGGGCGGCTCCAGCGGCATTTATCTCAGCCAATTATTCGAAAAAATGGGCATCGCCGATCGCATCAAACCGAAAGCGGTGCTGGTGCCCGGTGGCCTCGTCGCACAGCGCTTGCTGAACGATCGGGCCGATATCGCGATTCACCAAATCAGCGAAATTCTTGCGGTGCCGGGCGCCACGCTGGTGGGGCCGATCCCCGCTGAAATCCAGAACTACACGGTATACGCCGCCGGTATCAGTGCAACGGCACGGGATTCAGCGGCTGCGCGGGCTTTGCTTGATACGTTGAGCGGCACGGCTGCGCGCGAGCTGCTTAAGGCGAAGGGAATGGAAGCTCCGTAGCCCGTCGAGTGGCGAGAAACGCAGCGGCAGGCCGTTGTCCCGCGTCTCACGGGCAGGGCGATGGAGGCGGGCTGGGCGCCGTCGACGCGGTCAAAGCAGTAAAATGCAATTGAGTTGCGAAACTGCTTCGCAATGCGCCTCGCCTAAAAAGACCCGCTTTTGACGTTATTCGCCATTATTGCTGCCGCCATTCTGGGCGGCGTTGCCTCCGCTGCTGTCGCGGCTTTTGCGCTTTACGCCAAATTGTCTTCGGTGGAGCGTTGGGTCGCATTTGCAGTGGGTGCGATGCTGGCGGTGGTGTTTCTGGACATCCTGCCGCATGCGCTGTCTGCTGGTGTGCAGCCTGCATCGCTCATGGGCTGGGTGCTTGGCGGCATCCTGTTCTTCTTTTTCCTAGAAAAGCTCGTGATCTGGCGGCATTCGCATGGTGATTTGACGCCGCAAGTGCCCGGCAGCGACGACCTTGGTCATGCCCATCACGGGCATCATCATGGGCATCACGGGGGCCACCAGGGCAATGACGGCGGGCGCTCGGGGCTCATGGTGCTGATTGGCGATTCGCTGCATAACGCGACGGATGGCGTGGTGATTGCTGCGGCTTTTATGGCCGATTTCAATCTGGGTGTCGTGACATCGCTGGCGGTCATCGCGCATGAAGTGCCACAGGAAGTGAGCGACTTTTTTGTGCTGCTGCACTCGGGTTACACGCGCAAAAAAGCCTTCATCTACAACATGATTTCGAGTCTCGCGATGGTGGTCGGCGGTGTGGTGGCCTACTTCGCGCTGGCGCACGCCGAGGCTTACGTGACGCCGGTGCTCGCGTTTGCGGCCGCGTCAATGCTCTATGTCGCCGTGGCAGACCTGATTCCGACGCTGCATCGGCGTTTTTCGATCAAGGACACGTTCCAGCAAATGCTCATGATTGGGCTCGGCGTCGGCACCGTGTTGCTGACTCATACTTTGCTGGACGCGGCGCTCGGCCATTAATTAGCCGGATACCCGAAGGGTTCCCTTGCACGTTATTGCGATGGCGGGCAACGATGTCGGAACCGCAAGCGCTCCGACCGGCCACTAGTCGGGTGTTTGCATCACGTCAGATTCGCTTGCCGCTTGTGCCTGCGCAGCCGCGCGCGCCCGATAACGCATCAGTTTGACCCAAAGCAACAACCCGACCGGCAAAGCGCCTAACAATACGAATCGGACAACGCCTTTCAGCACAGAGTCAGAAACTGCTGCGATCATTACGACGACGTACAGCCAGCCGATTGCGATTACATACACGTGGGTCGTTGCTCTGCGTTGGTTAAGCGTACGATGTTACTTGCACACCGAAGCACGTACGACTGATGGCAATGAGTCGTGCAATAAGTGGCCTAATAAGTAGCGCAATAGGTAATTAAGGCATTGCATCGGTCTGGCGAGGCGGCTACATTGGTGCATATCAGGAGGAGCATTAAAGATGAGTAGCGGCAACCAGCAAAACAACCCATTTGCGCAACAGGGCAACCCGTTTGTGGCGGCCATGGAAGCGATGCAAACTTTGGCGCCAGGCGGGATGGCGCAAATGCCGTTTCAGCTACCGCAATTTCCGGGTCTGGGCGCGGCAATGCCAGGCTTTCCCGGCATGCCTTCGATGCCGCCCATGACTGGCATGGCGGCCATGCCAACACCCGAGGCGGGTTGGTGGTGGCTACCCGCCGTTAAGCCCGACGCCATGCAAGCCGCCGCGACCAAGTGGTTTTCGCCGACCACTGATATCAGCGAAATCGCCGCCAAAGACCGCCGTTTTCGTGCGCCGTCGTGGCAATCGCAAGCGTATTTTCTGCAGCTTCGCAATCAGTACTTGCGCACCGCAGCGTTCTGGCGTGAACTCGTCGCCAGTGCTGATCTGGAAGAGCGCGAACGCCATCGTGCGAAGTTTTTCCTGGAGCAAATGTTGGACGCTGCGGCGCCCAGCAATTTCTTTTTGACCAATCCGGAGGCCATTGAAAAGGCGCTGGAGACGAAGGGCGAGAGCCTGAAGCATGGTCTGGAGAATCTCAAACACGACATCGATCAGGGCCACATCGCGATGACCGACGAGACGGTGTTCAAGGTCGGCGAAAACCTTGCCACCACGCCGGGGCAAGTGGTATTTCGCAACGATCTGATCGAGCTTTTGCATTACACGCCGACGCAAAAGACCGTGCATCAGCGGCCGCTGTTGATCGTGCCGCCGTGCATCAACAAGTTCTACATTCTTGATCTCAAACCCGAGAATTCGTTTGTGGCGCACGCGGTAGCGCAGGGCTTCGATGTTTATCTGGTTTCGTGGCGCAATATTCCCGAAGAATTGAAGACGCTGACGTGGGATGATTATCTTGAGCAGGGCGTGCTCACAGCAATTGACGAAGTGCGCGACCACGCCAAAGTCGAGACGATCAACACGCTGGGTTTTTGCGTGGGTGGCACCATTCTCGCAAGCTGCCTGGCCGTGCTCGCAGCGCGCGGCGAGCTGGAAGATTTTGTCGAAAGCGCGACCTATCTGACCACGCTGCTCGACTTCAAAGAGCCCGGCGATATCAAAGCCTATCTCGGTGAGAGCACCTACAAATTGCGCGTTCAATCGCTCGGTGAGGACGGCACCAAAGGCTTGATGAGTGGCGCTGAACTCGCGCAGTCGTTCGCCAGCCTGCGTGCGAACGATCTGATCTGGAACTACGTCGTTAACAACTACCTCAAAGGGCAGGATCCGCCGGCGTTTGACCTGCTTTACTGGAACGGCGATTCGACCAATTTGCCGGGGCCGATGTATCTCTATTACCTGCGCAATTTCTATCTCGACAATAAATTGATTGTGCCCGACGAAATGGAAATGTTGGGTGAGCCGATTGACCTGGCTGCGGTGGACATTCCGACCTACATCTACTGTTCTCGCGAAGATCACATCGTGCCTTGGGGCAGCGCCTTTGCCTCGGCCGAATCATGGAGCGGCGACGTTGAATTTGTGCTCGGCGCATCGGGTCATATCGCGGGTGTCGTCAATCCGCCGGGGCCGAAAAAACGCAGTTACTGGACCGGTAAATGGCCCGCCGCATCGCCCGAAGCGTGGGACGCCAAAGCGAAAGAAACGCCGGGCAGCTGGTGGCCGCACTGGTATGACTGGCTGGCAAAGCACTCGGGCAAAAAGGTCACAGCGAAGAAGCATGTCAAATCAAAACTCGGCGCTGCGCCGGGTCAGTATGTCTTAGAAAAAATGTAGCAATCGTCATCCCCGCGAAGGCGGGGAACCAGACCGACACTTGCCTTCCGTCAGCTCAATTTGATGGGCTAGTTTGGCTAAAGTCTGGATTCCCGCCGTCGCGGGAATGACGCAGTTTTGATGCCTCAGATGAGGCGAAGATTTTGAGAGTTCGATTTACAACAAGGAGAGAGAAATATGTCACGTGTAGCACTCATCACAGGCGGTATGGGCGGTCTCGGCGAGGCCATTTGTATCAAGATGGCCGCACTCGGCTATCAGGTCGTCACCACCTATTCACCAGGCAACAAAACATGGAAAGAATGGCTCGAATCCATGAACAAGCTGGGCTACGCGTTCAAGGCGTACGCCTGCGACGTCGCAGACTTTGATTCCGCCAAAGCCTGCGTTGCGCAGATCGTGTCCGAGGTGGGTCCGGTCGATGTACTCGTCAACAACGCCGGCATCACGCGCGACATGACGTTCAAGAAAATGGACAAAGTCAATTGGGACGCCGTCATGGCCACCAACCTTGACTCCACCTTCAACATGACCAAGCAGGTCTGCGACGGCATGCTGGAGCGCAACTGGGGCCGCATCGTCAATATCTCCTCGGTGAACGGACAGAAGGGCGCGTTCGGCCAGACAAACTACTCGGCAGCTAAAGCCGGTATGCACGGCTTCACCAAGGCGTTGGCGCTGGAAGTAGCTCGCAAGGGTGTGACCGTCAACACCATCTCGCCGGGCTACATTGGCACCAAAATGGTCATGGCGATTCCGGCCGATGTGCTCGACAGCAAAATCATTCCGCAAATCCCGATGGGCCGGTTGGGCAAGCCAGAAGAGGTCGCCGGACTCGTCGCGTACTTGTGCAGCGAAGAAGCCGCGTTCCTGACCGGTGCCAATATCGCCATTAACGGCGGTCAACACATGTCGTAATTGACAACCAGCTTATTGCTAGAGGCTAGCCTGAACAGGGGCTAGATGCATGAAACGGCTCAAGTCGACTTGAGCCGTTTTGCATTGTCAGCCCCGGTAGAATATGGGTTACCCCGCAAAGTCGCAGCACCGCACCATCCCATGTTCCCCAAAAGCAGCAAGCCCCTGGTTCTCATCCCGTGTGACAACCGAATGTACGGTGACGTGTCGATGCAGGTGCTCTACCAGCGCTATTCCGACAGCGTGCGTGACTTGTCGGGCTGCCTCCCGATCCCGCTCTTGTGCACCGGGCACGAGGACATTGAGGCGTATCTGGCAATTGCTGACGGCATCATGCTGCCCGGATCTCCATCCAATGTTGATCCGGCTTTGTATGGGCAAGCCGTGCACAATCCATCGTTGCCGCTCGACCCTGCGCGTGACGCCACTACCCTGCCGCTGATTCGACGCGCTGTGGCGATGAACCTGCCCATACTAGCCATTTGCCGTGGCCTTCAGGAGATGAATGTCGCGCTCGGCGGCACCTTGCGTCAGGCGATTCAGGAACTGCCGGGTCATTTTGATCATCGCGGCGCCAAAGGCAAGCCCGACGTCAGCAGCGCCGAGCGCTATTCCGATGCCCATCCGATCACCATTGAAGACAAAGGTTGCCTCGCCGCCATCGTCGGTTCCAATCCTTTCATCGTAAATTCTGTGCATGGGCAGGGTATCGATATTCTGGCACCGCAGTTGCGCGCCGAGGCGTTCGCGTCCGACGGTCAGATCGAGGCCATCTCGATCACAGGGCACGCTGGATTCGCGCTCGGCGTGCAGTGGCATCCCGAATGGCAGGCCGATGAAAATGATGTTTCCAGGAAATTATTTGCGGCGTTTGGAGTCGCCTGCCGCGCCTGGAATTCCGCGCGAACGTAGCTGTACGCCGTACGACATTGCGCAGTTATTCAGCTACTCGGCAATCAGCGACTTCTCAAACTTTACGGCGTCCTCCACGCCCCGGTAATAGCTCACTCGCACGCCAACTTCGTTGAACCCGAGCTGCTGGTAAAACGCCCGCGCTTCGGTGTTGCCAGATCGCGCCTCTAGCGCAATCGCGTTGATGCCCGCCGTGCGCGCCGTCGTTTCCAGCCACGCCATGAGCGCGCTTCCGATGCCGTTCCGACGATAGGCAGCGTCCACCGCAAAGAGCACGATATGCGCAGTGTCATCGCCATATTTCATGATGGCAAACCCAGCGATGTCTCTTAAAAGGCGATGCTGCCGCGCCACAATCACATTCGTCGAATCGTCGCGCAGTGCTTTCAAAACACGCGGCGCCGTCCACGACCAGCCCAGCCCCTGCTCAATCACGTCGCGAGACAAATTTGCGATGGCGCATGCGTCCGCGCGCGTCGCAAGTTCGATCAATTGTTGTTCGGCTTTCATGAGTTGCAACTGTACACAAACGCGCGAAAACAGTAGCCCGGATTCTGGCATCCGCACTACACCGTTACCGAGTACTTCGCAAATGCGGGATCATCCGCAACGGCATCTGGGGAAACCGTTGTGAGTCCGCCGCGCAGGTTTACGCTGCGATCGCCTGCGTTTGCCGTTTGAGTCCGAGCGACGCCCATTCTTCGTCAAGCGCGGCGATCAGATGATCGGCCATGGCGTTGGTGTGGCACGGCCCCGGCGCGATACGGATGCGCTCAGTGCCGCGCGTGACGGTGGGGTAATTGATCGGTTGCAGGTAGATGCTGTGCCGCTCTTGCAGGCGGTCGGTGAGCGTTTTTACTTTGACCGGATCGCCGACAAATACGGGCACGATGTGCGACTGGCTGGGCATGACGGGCAGACCGATTGCGCTTAGGCGCGATTTAATTTCGGCGACGCGTTCGCGCTGTAAACGGCGCTCTTCCTGGCTCTGCATCAGGTGCGACACGCTGGCAATCGCGCCGGCGGCCAGCACGGGCGCGAGTGAGGTCGAGAAGATGAACGACGCACCGAAGCTCCTGATGCAATCGACCACCGCCGTGTCGCCCGTGACGTAGCCACCCTGCATGCCGAAAGCCTTGCCGAGCGTGCCCTGAATCACATCGATTTGGTCGGCGACGCCCATTTCCTGAGATACGCCGCCGCCGCGATCACCGTACATACCGACGGCGTGAACTTCGTCGAGATACGTCATCGCGCCGTATTTTTTGGCGATGCGCGCGATTTCGCCGATGGGCGAAATGTTGCCGCTCATCGAATAAACGCTCTCGAACACCACGAGTTTTGGGCGCTCAGGGCTGATGCTGGCGAGCTTCGCTTCGAGATCAGCCACGTTGTTGTGCTCGAAAATCATGCGATCACAACCTGCGCGGCGAATGCCTTCGATCATCGAGTTGTGGTTGTCGCCGTCGGAAACAACGACCGTTCCCGGCAACAACGATCCGAGCACGGTGAGCGCGGCCAAATTGGCGCTATAGCCGGACGTGAAAGTGAGGGCTGCGGGCTTGTCGTGCAACGTGGCGAGCAGGCGCTCAAGCTTTACATGCATGGCATTGGTGCCGCCGATATTGCGGGTGCCGCCAGCGCCTGTGGCCCCTGCGTCAATCGCCTGGTGCATCGCGGTGCGCACGGCTGGATGGTGTGCCATGCCCAGATAATCGTTGGAGCACCAGGTCACGACTTCGGTAATGCCGTTCGGGCCCGACCATTGCACGGTCGGGTAGCGGCCCGCAGGGCGCTGAAGCTCTGCGAAAATGCGATAACGGCCTTCGCGCTTTAACGCATCGATGCGTTGGGCGAAGAGGGCAGGGTAGTCATTTGAGCGGATCAAAACACGGTGCTTTCACAGTCGATACCTAATTTTACGGCGCAAACGCCGACACACGCTGGCAAGGCCATTTGGCGCACGGGCCGGTTTTCGTGGCCCGTCGGTCCCGAAGACCGGCCTTTGGTAATGGGCATTGTCAACGTAACGCCGGATTCTTTCTCTGACGGCGGTCAACATATGACCACTGAAATGGCGATTCGTCACGGCGAATTGCTGATGGCGGAGGGGGCAGATATTGTTGACGTGGGCGGCGAGTCGACACGGCCAGGTGCGCCGGACGTCAGCGTTGAGACTGAGCTGGCGCGGGTGTTGCCGGTGATTCGGGCGCTGGTCGCGGCCGGACATTGCGTTTCTATTGACAGCCGCAAGCCCGAGGTGATGCAGGAGGCGATTGCCGCCGGGGCTTCCGTTGTGAATGATGTGATGGCTCTAAACGCAGTTGGAGCGGTTGCGGTTTGCGCGGAAAGCGATGTTGGCGTGGTTTTGATGCACATGCAGGGACAGCCGGGGACGATGCAGGTTGCGCCGGTTTATGCGGATGCTGTGACTGAGGTGGGAGAGTTTTTACGCTCGCGGGCGATGGCTTGCGAGCAGGGAGGGATTTCTCGCGACCGGATAGCGCTTGACCCGGGGTTTGGCTTTGGCAAGACGCTGGAGCACAATCTTGATCTGACCCAACAGCTTGATCGATTAGTGTTTCTGGGTTACCCGGTGATGGCTGGCTGGTCACGCAAAGCGACGCTTGGCAAACTGACCGGGCGCGCGGTGGCGGCGGAGCGCGTGCACGCGAGCGTGGCAGCGGCGCTGGTGTGTGTGGCTCGCGGGGCGCGCATCTTGCGGGTGCATGATGTGGCGGCGACGGTGGATGCGCTGAAGGTTTGGCGGGCGATGACGCTGTAGGCGCGGTTCTGCCGCGACAATGCTGGTGCGGGAGCTGACGCGGGTCGCGGCGGACCCGCTTCTACAATACCGCCCATGAACAAAAGAAAATATTTCGGCACCGACGGGGTACGTGGCGAAGTGGGCGTCGCGCCGATTACGCCGGATTTCATCATGCAGTTGGGGCACGCGACGGGGCGTGTGCTTAAGTCTCGTGTCGGCGTCGGCACCCGTCCCACCGTGCTGATTGGCAAGGACACGCGAATTTCTGGGTACATGCTTGAGGCAGCGCTGGAAGCGGGTTTGTCTGCTGCGGGTGTCGACACGGTGCTGACCGGGCCGTTACCGACACCGGCGATTGCCTATCTCACGCGCGCGCTTCGGCTGCAGGCAGGGCTCGTGATCTCGGCGTCGCACAATCCATTTCAGGATAACGGCATCAAGTTTTTTAATGATCGCGGCGACAAGCTCTCCGATGCGGCAGAGCTTCAAATCGAGACTGAAATCGATCTCGGGCTGCGCTGCGTGCCCTCGGGCGAGCTCGGCAAGGCGAAGCGACTGAACGATGCGCCGGGGCGCTACGTGGAGTTCTGCAAGCGGGCGTTTCCGTCGGAGCTTTCGTTGCGCGGCTTAAAGATTGTCGTGGACTGCGCGCACGGCGCGGCGTATCAGGTCGCGCCTGCCGTGTTTCACGAGCTGGGCGCAGATGTGGTGAGCCTGGGCGTGTCGCCCGATGGCCAGAACATCAACCGCGGTGTCGGCGCGACTCATTCGGATTACCTCGCCGCGATGGTGGTCAAGCATGAAGCGGACATCGGCATTGCGCTCGATGGCGACGCAGATCGGCTGTTGATGGCAGACGCCCGCGGTAATCTGTACGACGGCGATCAACTCGTCTTCATCATCGCTGCACATCGCAAAGCGCGGGGCGAACTGGGCGGTGGCGTGGTCGGCACGCAGATGACCAATTACGGGCTTGAGATGGCGTTTGCGCGGAACGGTATCGAGTTCGCGCGGGCGAAGGTCGGTGATCGCTACGTGCTGGAAATTTTGCGCGAAAAGCAGTGGCTGATCGGTGGCGAAAATTCGGGCCATATCTTGTGTCTGGACCGTCACACCACTGGCGACGCCATCATCGCTGCGCTCGAAGTACTGCGGGCGCTGGTGGAGCGTGGCGTATCGCTGGCCGATGCGGCGAAAGACGTGAGTTTGTTGCCGCAAGAGCTCATCAACGTGCGCATAGACAGGGCCTCACCCTGGGCCGACAAACCTGGCGTGAAGGCCGTGCTTGCCGATTGGGAAACTCAACTTGCAGGACGTGGTCGCATCCTGCTGCGGCCCTCAGGGACTGAGCCCGTGGTGCGAGTGATGGTGGAGGCGGAAGACGCGCTGATGGCAAAGAGCGGGGCCGAGGCGATTGCCGCAGCGGTTGCCGCTTGAGGCCTCGGGCATGACGCTTCCGATCCCCTACATTGATCTGGCGGCGCTGCTTGTTTTTGCGTTGTGCTGGTTTGGCTACGCGTGGTTTGCCGCGCGGCGCAGCACCGGGCGGGCGAGTTTGTTGACGGTGATGAACCCGCTGCGTGAGCGCTGGTTTGAGCAAATGTTGACGCGCGAAAACCGCATTGTCGACACCGCACTCACGGCCAATTTGCTGCACAGTGCAACGTTTTTTTCATCGACTACGATTCTCGTGCTCGGCGGCTTGCTCGCGCTGTTTGGATCGGTCGAGAAAAGCGTTGATTTGCTGGAGAGCCTTCCGTTCGCCAAGCGCAGCACGCAGCAGCTAATCGAGTTAAAAATCGTGGTGCTGATTTTGCTTTTTGTCTACGCGCTAGTGAAATTTACGTGGTCAGTGCGACAGTTTAATTTTGTGACGGTCGTGATCGGATCGATTTCACCGAAGGACAAAATCACGGACGCGGATCGCGTGGCTGCGAAAAGCGCTGGTGGCATCATGAAGCTCGCGGGCGAAAATTTCAGTCAGGGCATGCGGGCGTATTACTTTGCAGTGGCGGCGCTGATGTGGTTCGTGCAGCCGGTGTTTTTCATTGCTGCGACGCTGGTGGTGACGTTTATGGTGTTTCGAATGGAGTTTCATTCGCGTACGTTGGACGTACTCTCGGAAACACGTCAGTAACATTTCGCTGTATCCGTTGATATACGCGGGCTATAGGCTAAAAATATAAGATGTCGATATATCCGGTTTTTATGCACATAGCCCCTGTTAAACCGTCGTTTCAGAGAAAAGCTGTAGCGTTATTGATGCTCATTTTTCTGACCTTGGCTGGGGTGCAGTTGTACGCGCAAACGCCCGCACCTGCCAACGCGCCAGAGCAGGAACGTGTGCTGACTGGCACCACGCCGACTCCGGCTGAACTGACCAAGCCGGTGACGCGTCCGCCGGGGCACAATCGCCCGAAAATTGGGCTCGTGCTTTCTGGTGGCGGCGCGCGTGGCATTGCCCACGTCGGCGTGTTGAAAGAGCTTGAAGCCGCGCGCATTCCGATTGATTTTGTCGCGGGCACCAGCATGGGCTCGATCATCGGCGGCTTGTACGCCAGTGGCATGACGCCGGCCGAGCTGGAGCGGCGCATTCTTGCGATGAACTGGGACGTCGTGCTGGCGGACCGACCGCCGCGCGAGGAGCTCTCGCTGCGACGAAAAGCCGACGACCTCAGACTCTCGATACCCATTGAATTTGGCATGCGCAACGGTGAACTGCGCGCGCCGCGCGGCGCCGTAGGCTCCACCGGGCTAGAGAACGTGCTGAAGCAATTGACCGACGGCGTGCCCAACAGCATGATATTCGACAAGCTGGCGATCCCGTTTCGCGCGGTGGCTACCGACCTGGTGACCGGTGAAGCAGTGGTGTTTGATCGCGGAGAGCTGGCCGCCGTGATGCGCGCCAGCATGAGCGTGCCTGCCGCATTCGCGCCGGTCGAAATCGGCGGACGTCTGCTGGTCGACGGCGGACTGGTGGACAACTTGCCGGTGGACGTCATGCGGAAGATGGGGGCCGACATCGTCATCGCGGTGAACATCGGCTCGCCGCTGTTGCCACGTGAAGAACTGGGCTCGATCCTGGGCGTGGGTCTGCAAATGCTCAATATCCTCACTGAGCAAAACGTTCGCACCTCGCTGGCGTCGCTCAAGGCGACCGACGTTTTGATCGTGCCGGATCTTGCAAAGATTAGTGCCACCGATTTCAACCTCGGGGCCGATGCCATGAATCGCGGTGCCGAGGCGACGCGCGGCGTGTTGCCGCTGTTGTCGGCGTATGCATTGTCGCCCGCTGAATATGTGCAACAACTCGTTGTTCAGCGACGTGCGGCTGCGCCTTCTCGCATCGACGAAATTCGCGTCGAGGGCGGCACGTATTCCAGCGCCGACACCATTCGCGCGCAGCTCTCGTTCGCGGCGGGCGCGTCGTACAACCGTCCGCAGCTGGAGCGTGACCTCGCGTGGCTGGATGGTCGTGGCGACTTCGAGCGGCTGGATTATCGAATTGTCACCGAACGTGATCGCAACGTTCTTTTGCTCAACGTTCAGGAGAAATCGTGGGGGCCAAATTACTTTCGTTTTGGCCTCAATCTGGGCACTGATTTCAAAGGACAGGGCGAATTTAATTTCGTCGGGAACCACACGCGGCGCTGGGTCAACAGCCTCGGTGCAGAGTGGCGAAACGAGTTCCAGATTGGTCGCGCACAACGTTTGTCCACCGAGTTTTATCAGCCGCTATTGCCGTCGGAAACTTTGTTCCTGAGCTTCGGCGCTGAACAGCGACGCCGACTCGCCAACGTTGGCAATGGATTTGGCAGTCGCCCGATTGCACAGTTCAGTGGCGTCAACACGCGGGCTTCGCTAGATCTGGGCACGGCATTCGGGCGATACGGTGAATTTCGTGTCGGCCCGTTGTATGAGCGTGTCAGCATTTCGCCGACGATTGGCGACCTGAGTTTTACCGGCGTGCGCTCGAACGAATCTGGCATGCAGGCCAGTATGGTGATCGACCAGCGTGATTCGGCCACGTTTGCGCGTAGTGGTTATCGCGTGGAAGCTAATGTGCATCGAGCGCTGATTGGTTTCGGCGCTAGCAGCAATTTTTCGCGCTATCAGTGGTCGTCCGAATACGCAAAAACATTTGGCGCCAACACGTTCGATGCTGCGCTTAAATTCGGTGGTTCGTACAGCAAAGCGCCATCGGCGTATCCGTATTTTGAGCTGGGCGGTTTTCTGCAGCTCTCAGGCTTGCCGGCGAACGAATTGCGCGCCGATCAGATCGCGTTATTCAGGATGATGGCGTTCCGAAAAATCGGCAACATGCCTGCATTTGGTCGTGGCATCTATGTCGGCGGCTCACTCGAAGCAGGTACCACCGATGCGCCGAATATTCCGAACGCCGACGCTAAACGCATCACTGCGGGTAGCGTGTTTCTCGGGCTCGATACTTCGATTGGCCCGTTCTATCTGGGGTATGGACAAGCCAGCGGTGGACGGCGTAGCGCTTATCTGCTTTTGGGTCGACCTTAAGGCATTACGCCCCCACCACAAGCTGACCGTCGCTGCTACTTTCAACCGTCCACCCCGTTTTCTCAGTCCACCCATTCATCCCACTGACCCGCAAATCGTCGCGTGTATCTTTCGCTGTCCATTGCGTGCCGCTAACGTTCCCCCCGTACCTACATTACCCCGGGAGAACGTCATGCACAGCACCAACAAATCTCACTCTGCGCCCGTCGCATTGCGTTCAGCAGCGACGCTGATCTCGCTAGCGGCATTCACGCTGGCCTTCACGCTGGGTGCCGCGCCGGTATCGGCCGAAACACGCATTTCGTGGTCATGGGGCAGCGGCAAAACGATTCGTGGCTCGGGTAATGTCATTGAACAGCCCATTGTTGCGGCAGCGTTCGACAACGTTGTTGCGCAAGACGGCATTCGAGTGGTGCTGCGGCGCGGCACCGTGCAAAAAGTGCTGGTGAAAACCGATGACAATTTGCTGCCGCTGGTTGAGGCGAAAGTGGACGGTACCCGCTTGCTGCTCAGGATGCAGGCGAAGACTTCAGCCAGCACAAAACGCGGCGTGGTGGTGACGATTGACTACGCGGCGCTTAACGCGCTGAGCCTCAGCGATGGGGCACGAGGCGAGCTCGATGCAGCAAGCGGCAGCGTCTTTCGGGCGACGGTTAAGGATGGCGCAACGCTGACCGTTGCGGAAGCAAATGCAACTGATTTTTCACTGTCGTTGAGCGATGGTGCGAATGCGACTGTGACGAAGGCCACATCGGCCACGTCGCAGCGCTACAAAGTCACTGATGGTGCGCGGCTCGTTGTTGACAGCGCGATCGGCGATTCGGTCGCCGTTTCCGTTGCGGACGGTGCTTCTGCGTCACTGAACGCGATCAACGCAAAAAGCCTTGATTTGTCGGTATCTGACGGCGCGCATATCGATGTCGCAGGCGTTGCGCAACAGCAGAACTTTTTGCTCGCCGATGGCTCGTCGATTGACGCGCTGCGGCTGCAAGGTACGCGTGCTCATGTACGTGCAGTCGACGGCAGTGCGCTGAAACTGGGCGTTGTGCAAACGCTGAGCGCTGAAATGGCAGACGGCGGCAGCGTTCGCTATTCGGGTAACCCAACGGTGACGATGAACAACCGCGACGGCGGCTCGATTCGGAAGATTTAGCCACCAAAGCGGTTTGCGCATGATCGAAAAGGTCGGTGCCCCCGCTGCGAACGGGCCACGGAAAACTCGTGTTTCGTTGTGGAACGACATTCACTGCACTATGCCCGTGATGATCGCCTCGATGGCGAAAACCCACTGGGTGATCGAGCACGGGTATGACATTCGTTTGGTATGCCATACGACATCAGCTTTCAGGTAAAACGGCGTCTGATTCTGGGCTAGCTGCGATTTTCGTGAGAAATCGACAATTGCATTTTCTATCATGTAGCCCCTGTGCAGCGGTACTTTCAGCAATAAGCTGATTTTTGTCCGGTTGAGATTTACATGGCCGCGCGGCGATGTCAATGAAATCGGTACCCGCAAAACCCAAAGGAAGCGCTAATGCCCGCTAAAAAAACGCAGTGGATGCACTTTTAGTGTTGATTTAACAAATATGAAATTACAATTTCGTAATGGATAGATCAATCTGATTTGAGAAGTGTCTCGGAGTTGCAAATCCCCAACTGCCGAACCCGAACGCCAGCCATCAATTCGCATCGCAGTGTCGAAACGGAGGCAATATTGACTTTAGAACATGGGCACTTTCGTCGCACATCACCTTTTGTCGTGAGACGGCACAGATTTGTCGACGCGAATGTGTGTTAGCGTACAGACGACCATGATGTCTATCGATGAAGTCTTCTCAAGTGTCGCTTCTGCGACGTCGCGCGACACGTTGTTGTCGGGTGTGTCGCGCGTCGCGGCGAAGCTCGGTTATGACCACGTTGCCGTCGCCTTCATGCAGCGCGCCGCGACCGGAGTCGTCGCGAAATCGATGACCACGTATCCCGACGCATGGGTTGAAGAGTGCACTCGTTTGCCGTCGCGACATATCGCGATGGATCCGATTCTCAAACACCTGACTACGCAAGTGCATCCGCTGGTCTGGAGCCACGCCACTTACGACTCCACAAATATCTCTGGTGTGTACGAAGCTTTTTCGTCCTACGGCTTAGGCTCGGGTATGACCGTTAGCGTGCGTGGACCGACGGGCGACATGGCCTGCATCGGCTTTACTTGCGCGGCACGAAACACCCCTCCCGGTAGCTCATTGATTTCGGAGCTGGGAACGCTTCAATTGACCGCGTCAGCAACCTATAACGCGCTCACTCGAATCTTTGCCAACGACAGCACAAAGGTCAGGCTACCGAATGCCAGGCTCACGCAACGCGAGCTTGAATTATTGCGCTGGAGCCGGTGCGGTAAAACCGCGTGGGAGAGCAGCACGATCCTTGGCATCAGTCAGTCGACGGCGCACTTTCATCTGAAAAATGCAATCGGCAAATTGGGCGTCGCCTCAAAGCAGCAGGCTGTTTTGCGCGCACTTGAGCTGCATTTGATTGACTAGCGTGCGCTGGCTGCGCCCCGCTTTTTTAGCGGTCATGTCGTGGCGTTTCCTCGCTGGAACGCGAGACACACAGCAGACCATTCGTCACACTGTTGTCGCTACGTTTCATATTTCGATTTTCGAGCAATCCTCTGACCTGCAAGTCTGAGTAAAAATTAATCAACCTATCAAGTTTGATAGTTACGTATGAGGCGGCTTTTAGCCAACATCTCCGTGTCAATTCGACACACAAATTCTGGAGATGTTCATGGAAAAGTCAATCGCCTCGACCGAAGTCACTACCGCACAAAACGGAATTCGCGAATTGGATTTTGCGGAAATCCTGCTCATCGGCGCTGCTGGTGGCGTCGAAGATTTTCCGGTGATCCCACGCTAATTTGTAGTCATTCGGCGCAGGATTACGTGCTGCTTTCAACTAAAAGTGGATGCCATAGAGTTTGGCATTGATTAGGGCTTCGTGTTGCCCGGAATCGAAGGCGTTTTGGTGTCTGGTTCTCAAAAAAACATAAGATGACCCCGACAATAATCTCCGCCTTGGGGTTCTTTTTTGAGCCCCGCTTTTTTCTCCTCGCAACGAGAAAAATGCGAAGTTGGCTACGGTCCTAGTTTGATTGATTTGGCGAGCAGCGCCCACACGTCTCGCGTATCTGTGGTGTAGCGTTGTTCGGCACCAAGTCGAACTTCCAGCAAGCCTTTAGGTGTATCCGAGGCAAAGGTGGTCTCGATTGACTCTACGCCGGACAACCCTTTTTTCGCATCGGGAACGCCGATAAATGCAAATCCGACACCTTTGATCGGACCTAAGGTTTCGACATCTACTGATCCGCTCTCACCTGTCATCATGGCGGTCAGTGCGGCCTTTCGTGCTGAGACGAGGGCGGCAGCGTTATCCGTCTTATCCTTTGGCGCGCGCAGCGTGACCATCAAATTGGGTCCGCTGGAGCGCGCTTTGTGTTTGAAATTAACGGCAAAACGAGTTGCGGTATTTTCAATCACTTGCGGCTCTAGAAAAGCAGGGTACTGCATTGAGAGCAGGGGCCCGCTGAGAGTGGGAATGGCGGGTGGTGCTGGTGTCGTTGTGCCCGCATTGTTGGTCGCACCACCGGCGGTGGCCGCAATTGTTGGCGCCGAAGGCAACACAAGCGAGCGTTGCAAAGTATTCGAAAGCGCGTCAACGGCAGGTGACCGCGTAGCGACTACTTCCAGAAACTCCCAGATTTCTTCATCATGCAAAACGGAAGCAAAGCGAACGGCCGGGGAGGCTGGCGTGCCCTTTCCCGGCATCGCAGCCCCAATTGCCGAGTAGTTGCCGAAGCTCGAGAACGGGGCCTTTTTGTCGTTGCTGGTGCTGCGCATGATGTTGGCGACGGCGGCTTCATGCACTTCGCTGAAATGCAGCATCTTGCGCGTCATCGGCTCCGTGTCCGCGATCTGTGGTGCCAGCGGTTTGCGCGTGACCCACAGCTCAAACTGTTGACCGTCGACCTTGCACACTAACGCAGCGTCCGCGCTAGCGCATGAAGCTGGTGCATCAAATGTCGCCCCTTTAATCGTGACTGGCGCTGCATCGACTGCCGCGCTAGCGAATGAAATCGCGGATAAAACGGCGATGAAACTCCGTGAGTAACGCATTGATATAGGTTTCGGCGAGGGTGGCAAAGCCGAGAGCGTAGCGCAAGCTGCGCCAAGCCGCTTTTCTGTGATCTGCGTGTGCTGACACCTCAGGCGTAGCGCGATCAATGCGGCTCAGGCCAATCGGCAGCGGGAACTTCCGACCATCGCGTGATAGCCGCGCTTGCGTTGACCCTGGTGTCGAGCCACGCGACCTGCAAATCATCGTGTGGTGAGCCCAGCAAGTGATCACCGACGGAGCGCTGCTGCGACATTTCATTGTTCCTCGATGGCGTGATGGAATCGCCCCTGCCGCGTCGAATCAGGAATCGACGAGTAAGGCTACTTTGAACAATTGGGTAAGCACCTGTTGGCATGCTGCGCAACTAGCAATTTTGATAGTTGTTGCGTCACATGCTTTTTGGGAATATCGGTGCATAGGCAGCCGAAGTGAGTGTCACTCGGTGTGTCGGTGAATAGCTTGCGACATGCCGTTCCACGATCAGATTTTCCGTGAGCCGCATGACCTGAACCTGGATTTAGAAATGCCGGGCAGTGTAGAGGGCGACTGAGTTGTGGCTGTGGCAGCGTACCCACTCCACAATCTCAGAGACCGCGCTTCCAAGTTGAACTCAACATATTGTGATCAAATTTGGAGAGTCCTGATGCCTGCTTCCGCCGTCGCCCTGTGCGCCATCGCACGTTCATATTGCATATCGTTTCGGAATTGGTTAAGGCAAATTTCTGCTTTATCTCAGCCGCGCACAGTTAGTCGCAGCAGTCGCGTCATTGCATCATTAATATTGTTGACGTCCGTGCCGCTGAGCGCGCAAACGATTCCAATGGGCGTGGCAACAGGCTTTGGCGTGCTAGGCGCTTCAGCGGTCACCAGCACAGGGTCGAGTGTCGTGGTGGGCGATTTGGGGATCATGCCGAACACGGCAAGTTCGGTGACCGGTTTCTCGTTTTCGACGCCACCAGGTGCGGGTCAAGTCATCGGAACGCCTCATTTTGCTGATGCCGTCGCGGCGACTGCGAAGAACGATGCGGCGACTGCCTACACAACGGCTGCGGGACGTGCCTGCAACGCCGCTATCTCTGCGGACTTGGGTGGCAGCACGCTCGCTCCCGGCGTCTACTGCGCGACGTCGTCCATGGGCCTGACTGGCACTTTGACGCTCGATGCTCAAGGCAATCGCGACGCCGTATTTATCTTCCAGATCGGCAGCGCGCTCACGACCGCGTCGGCGTCGCAAGTTCGCGTCATTAATGGCGGTCAGAGCTGCAACGTGTTTTGGCAGATTGGCAGTTCTGCCACACTCGGTACGGGCTCGAGTTTCGCGGGCAATCTCCTCGCACTGACGAGCATCACCATGAACACGGGCTCCAGCAATAACGGCCGTGCCATCGCGCTCAACGGGGCCGTCACACTCGACAGCAGCAATGCCACGGCTTGCACTCTCGCGGTCAATAATCCAACGGTTAGCGTGTCGTTCATAGCGCCAACGATCAACGCGGGCGGCACGTCCGTATTGACGATCACTCTGGCGAACCCGAATCTTTCTGTTGCCACGTTGACCGCGGCACTGCTTGCCAACCTGCCACCCGGCGTGGTCGTCGCGCCGCAACCGAATGCCAGCAGCACGTGTGGCACAGCGACTCTGAGCGCGGTTGCAGGTGCATCGACTGTAAGCGCGTCGCCCGGTACGACCATAGCGGCGAACGGCAGTTGCACAATCACCGTGAGCGTCATTGCAGCAGTCGGTGGCAGCTATGTCGTCACGGCACCGGTCGGCATTTTGATCACCAGCAACGGCAGCAACGTGGCGCCCTCAGTGGCAACACTTATCGTTATTCCAACGGTAGTGACAGTCAATTCTGCGCCGCTCCTCGGCAAATCGTTTGTCCCGACGACGATCAACACGGGCGGAAACTCAACGTTGAACATCACCCTCAGCAATCCAAACAACACAGTCGCCACCCTGACTGCACCTCTGGTTGACGCTTTGCCGAGCGGCGTGGTGATTGCCATTCCGGGCGGCGCTTCGACCACCTGCGGAGCGGCGATTCCAGTCGCGCAATCTGGCGCAACATCGGTCACATTACCAGCGGGCGCAACCATTCCAGCAGCGGGCAGTTGCGTCGTCAGCGTCAACGTAACCGTGAGCTCAGCCGGAACTTATTTAAATCAGTTAAATGTTGGCGCACTGGCAACGAGTAATGGCGTCAACGCCGATCCAGCACTGGCCACCCTAACGGCGGTGCTGGTGGCAATCACTCCACCCAGCGCGACGGCACGACAGATTCCGTCGCTGTCGGTTTCCGCGTTGTTCTCCATCAGTCTGATAGTGCTGGTCATTGGATTCAGACGTCTGCGGCATCGAGTCTAGAGAAAGTCATACAGCTTTTTTGTTGAACCCATATTTATAAAGGGCTAACGCTGGATTTGTTCGACTGTCGAGTTTCGCTAAAAGCGACGTCTAGCCCCTGATGAATATGGGTTAAGGAGAAAAGCTGATATTCAAATGATCGGTGCGGCGTCGCCTGGTGAAACGGCGGCTTTTTTTCGGCCCCGCTATTCCGATGGCACACCGTCATATGCGACGACGCCGCTGTAACCCGCATTGACGATTGCATTGTCTAGCAACAGGATTTCTGCCGCGCTGAACGACTGGTTTTTTGCCAGAATTTTTACGGCGAACTTATCGGCTTCGACGTGTATAGCGTTGGCAGTCGGACTGGTGTCGGTGACGCCTTTACCGGTGGCCATGCGGTGGTACAGGTTTTGCGCAATGAATGCCGCGCCTTCAGCAATCTGCACTGAAAGGTGTAATCCCCGTAAATCCTGACTGGCATGAACACACTCGTGAAGGAGCACGGAGCGTTGCTTCCACGTGACCAATTTAGCGTTTGGCATTCCGATCGTATTGGGATGGGTTGGGCGGTTATTCTGGGGATAGTAGACCGCGAGTCCCGTGTCCGCAATCGATGGTTCGTACAGGATTTTGATATGCCCAGCGTTAATACGCGATTTCACCATCGCGAACCACCCAACGTTCACGGCCTGGCCGCGATACACAAAATCTATTTGCGAGACGAATGGCCCCGACAGCACATTTATGACGGCGTCCATGGCCAAGTCTTCGATATAGGGATCATGGCTCGCGGGTAATGGCGGTAGCGGCGCGCCAGCGTAAGGCAACAAGTCGTCAAGTCTGCTCAGCGTGTGCTTGCCGACCTTGCCATCGGGGGTTACGCCCGGAAAGTACTTGAGCTGAAAGTTACGCACGCCATCGAAGGTCTCCTGGCCGAAATCACCATCGGGCGAACCGTATTTTTTGATCGAATTGGGGAGTGGAATGCCATCGTCGATGAGTGCCTGTTGCAGGCGACGAACGACCAGCTGATTTGTTTCGCCTCGCTTGATTGTTGGTGTGTTGTTAAGCGCTTTCTGAAAGCGTGCGGCACACTTAGGATCGGTAAAGCGCGGTGAGCGCAAAGGAATCGCCATAGTAGGAATCTCGGAAAGTCTGAAATATTTTGCGTCGACTGTGCAGATCTTGCGAGCTGTTTTCGCCCGCTTTTCACGTTTGCACGACGCTAGTTTGTACAGACGTCGCAGATCATCAAAATGTGACAGGCGCTGCTGCGACGGTCGAAGTTCCACTGCACTAACCGATACAGCTTTTTCATCAAACCGAAGTTATGCAGCGGCTGACGATGGATTATTGTGAATGTCGAGTTTGTTCGAAAACAACCTCTAACCCGCACCCCGTAGCCGTTTGGTTGAAAAGATGACAGGCAGGTTTTCGGCTACGGTGATGATTTTTGGGAACATTGCGGCATGGTTCCCAACATCAAACCCAACCCGTAACCCCGTGTTACGTCTCGTCTCGCCCAAGGCAGTCCGAGACGCGCCGCTACAGCGTCTATCCCGGAACAAGCGCCATGAGAACGGTTTTCATGACGCGATCAACTCTGGGAGACTTTGATGATGACCCGTTCTAGCTTTACGAAAATCGGTGCGGCAACACTGGCCGCGCTGGCCATCACAGCCAGCCAAGCACAGTGGCAGGGCATAGCCGCCAGCAACGCCGCCTTTGACGCAAAGTTCAATGCGCAGCTCGGCGCGATGCAGCGCCAAAACGCGCAGTCGCAACAGGCTCTCTGGCAGCGTCACCTGTCGGTCAACGGTCCCCGCCTTCGTGCCCAATATGCGCAAATGCGTGCGTCTGGCCGTGCCAACATGAGCTACGAGCAGTTCGCGTACTGGGACTTGATGACGGCGGCGGGCAGCAACGTTCAGGGCGCGCTGCGACATCAGCAAAATCAGTTCGCCGGTAGGCAGCAGGCGAACGCCACGGTGCAGCAAGGCTACGCGAGCTACAACGCTGGTTGGGCGCAGAACAGGGCGCGGCAATCCGCAGCGGTTTCGAACTATACAAACCAGGCCATTCGCGGCGTAAGCCCCTACGTAGATTCATCGGGGCGCACGACGATGTTGCCGCACTACCTTGCGCAAGGCCAGACCTATCAGAGTGGCGGCAATGTCTACGCGCAGGATGCTCAGGGCACCTATTACCGCCAGCAAAACAACGGTTGGGTGCGAATGGATGCCGCGCAACGCTGAGCGCCGACCAATTGCGCCACGCGACGCGTGTTGTGCGTCTTAGGTGCCCGAGATCGCGTGTCAACGATCGTCAATGTCTGAAATTGATATGCGGCGTTGTCTGACAGCCGCTTCACTGATTGCCAACTAATATTTCCACTACCGAATACGCACATATCCGTGCATTTCGTTCTGCGAATTGGAGTTGACTATGTATCAATCTCTCGTTGAGTTTCCAGATTCACTGGCTCTCATAGGCGGCTCATGCGACCGTGCACCGATGCATGGACGGAATGCCGCTCTCGCAGACGGTTTGCGACGCTTGGCTGCGCTGGCATGGAGCGCAGTGGCTACTTGTGTCCTTGCGGTCGATGCCAACGTACACATTCCGGCAGGGCACAATGCGTTGGTACAAGCGTACCGGGTTAAGCAGGTCGAAAAACTCCACCCACACGCCGACAACCGAGTTGGGCTCATTGAGCAAGCGTCTGGGCTCCCGGAAGTGCCGTTCTTTAGCGCAAGCGAGTCGACCCAATGTCGGGAAAAGCCGTATCGCTTTTGCCGCGATTTTTCACAGTCAGAATTCCGCTTGACTTCGCTGCGATTCATGGTGCCAGACGTCCGTGGTCTTACGCCAAAGAGCCTGACAATACGCCGCAACAGCGTTATCGCGAACTACACTTTCCGCTGAACGTGGGCAATCAATTTGACTCAGGCGGCTACCGGATTGGCAACGCTAGCTGCCGCGGGATTTGGGTCTCGCGCTGGCAAAAACGACACGGCGAGCGCGCTAAGCGCGGCGATGCCTGCCATAGTTAGCAGCAGCGCTGTGAAACCGCTGGCTTTCACGAATGGCCCCAGCACCCATACCGCCACCGACGAAATACCAAAGCTCACAGCAAGGCGCAAGCCCGCCACGCGCGATCGCATGCTGTCGTCAACGAAGCGGGCGATGATGGCGTCGGTGAACGGAATCGCACCGAAAACGAACGTCATGTAAGCGATAGCGAACACATAAAAAAGCCAACCCTGCGCATGCGCGGCGAGTACGAAACAGACCACTTGCGCCGCGACAATCGGCAGGAAGATACGTTTGAGCGGAAAGCGATCAATGAGCTGGCCGACCACTACTTGCGCGATTGATGCGATGGCGTAAACGCCTGCGAGCAACAATCCAAGTGTGGCCGGATCGCCCGCGATGGCGGCGATGCGTTCGCGCATTAATTCGCCGTTGCCATTGGTCGTGAAATTGAAAATGAGGCTGCCCAGCGTGGTGGTGCAGGTGAGCACAGCGAAAACGCGCACTGCGGTTGCGCGGTCCAGATGCAATGGATTGCTGTTCTTTTTCTTGGCAGGGGACACTGTCTCCTGGGGCGCTTTCATGGCGAAAAAGACCCCCATCAAAAGCGAAAATATGCCAGGCACGACGAAGGCAGCGCGCCAGCCTACATTTTTGACCAGATAGCCGGTCAACAACGCAGCCACCGCGATGCCCAGATTGCCTGCGAGCCCATTTACGCCGATCACCGCGCCCGCTTTCGGCGCGCCCTGCAACAGCATGGGAATGCCAACCGGGTGGTAAATCGCAGAAAAGCCGCCCATCAACGTTAGTGCAATGCCTATTTGAAGTGGCGATTGTGTAAACGCAACCAAAATAAGCGACACGCCCATCCCGAAAAAGAACACCAGCATCATGGCGCGCCGCCCCCACAGATCGCCGTATCGGCCTGCAGGCAGGGAGGCGATACCAAACATGACGAATGCGCCCGTTGCATAGGGCATTAAATCTTCCCAGCGCGCAATACCGAAATCAAGCGCGATAGCGCTGACGGCCGTGGCAAAAATCAATAGTGCCAAGTGGTCGATGGCGTGGGCGAAATAGAGCAGAAGGCGGGTCGTCATGATTAAAGCTTATTGCATCAAGATTTTTGCTGAGCAGTGTTGATTCGTTTCCTGGAGCACCGACTAAGTTGGGCGCCGCGCAGGTCCTACGTAGGCGAATGCGTTGATTGCAACGATTGCAGACGGTACTGCAGCGGCCACAATGCAGGATCGAGCTTCATAGCGAGCATCAGGCGCGCGCGCGCGCCAGCGGTGTTACCTTGCCGCTGCAACAGTTCGCCTTGCGCTGCATGAATCGCGCCGATTTGCGGATGCCATGTGGCGAGGCTGTTGATGCCTTGCGCCTGCGCCTCGGTTCCCTGTACACGCATACCCAGTCGTGCGATGTAGGCCTGCCCTGCGGGCTCTGTTAACGAAATTCCCGAATTCATCAACGCCTGCTGAGTGGCGGCAGCGTCATCGTTTAACAGATGGAGTTCGGCGATTTCGCGCGCAAAACGGCTGTCATCAGGCCAGTCCGTGAGGACGGCTATTGCGGCATTCGGGCCGTGCACCGCGAGCTGCGCCATCGCCAGCGCGCGTCGATTGGATTCAATGGTTGACGCATCTGGCGCAAGTTCAATGACGCGCTGTGGCTGATTTTGTCGATGCGCAAGTTCTAGTAGCGCATCGCGATCAGTGGTGGTCAAAACCGGCGAAGCGGAGAGATACGCGGCAGCCTTGTCGGCACGAGCCAAATCGCCATCGGTAAGCGCCACACGTAGCTCGGCAAATCGTGTCGCGCGCGCGGCCGGGGCGAGGCGCTGCATTTGCCGGAGTGCAGCGTGAGCGGAACCGAGCTCACGTCGCGCCAAGGTTGCCTGCACACGCTCGCCGTGGCTTTCGAATAGCGCAAGGGCCTGGGTCGACAAATCGGCTTCGCTCTTCGCCTCAACCACTTGAGTTTCGGCCAGCGTTTGTGCAATCTCGCGAAATTTCGGCAGCAACGCGAGCCCGAGGCAGGCGAGTGCCGGAAAGAAGAGGGCGAGGTAGGTGCTATCGCCACGCGCTGTTACCGCGATTTTTGGTATCGCGAGGATGAAGATTGCGCCGGCGACGGCCCACAGGGTCGCGACCGCCGCGCCGTTCGACCAGCGACGCGTTTGCGCCGGTGATGGCCAGAGCTGATGCATC
>JBDSYI010000204.1:0-16721 GCA_039925745.1 Casimicrobium sp.
GTGCGCCTGATCGCCAACTGGGTCGACGGCGGATTCACAGTTGCGACGGGCGAAGTGGTGTTGCTGGAAAACTGCCGCTGCAACAAGGGCGAGAAAAAGAACGACGACGCGCTCGCGAAGAAAATGGCGGCGCTGTGCGACGTTTACGCGAACGACGCGTTCGGCACGGCGCATCGGGCGGAGGCTACCACCGAAGGCATCGCGCGCTTCGCCAAAACGGCCTGTGCGGGCCCGCTGATGGCGGGCGAGCTATCTGCCCTCGGCGCGGCGTTACTTGCGCCCAAACGGCCATTGGTGGCGATTGTGGCCGGCTCCAAGGTGTCTACCAAGCTCACGATCCTCGCGTCGCTCGCCGACAAGGTGGATCAGCTGATTGTCGGCGGCGGTATCGCGAACACATTCCTTTTGGCTCAAGGCCACAAGATCGGCAAGTCTTTAGCCGAAGCGGACCTGATTCACGAGGCTAAAGCAATCCTCGACAAGATGGCCGCGCGCGGCGCATCAGTGCCTCTACCGACCGACGTCGTTTGCGCCACCGAATTTGCGCCGACGGCAACGGCGACCACCAAAACACTGGCCGAGGTCACAGATGACGACATGATCCTCGACATCGGCCCGCAAAGCGCCGCAGCCCTCGCCCACACACTTCAAACCGCGGGCACCATCGTCTGGAACGGCCCGGTCGGCGTGTTCGAGTTCGACCAGTTCGCGGGCGGCACCAAAGCCATCGCGGCCGCCATCGCAGCGTCGGACGCCTTTTCCATTGCGGGCGGCGGCGACACGATCGCCGCCATCAACAAATTCGGCATCGCAGACAAGGTGAGCTATATCTCGACCGCAGGCGGCGCGTTTCTGGAGTTTCTGGAAGGCAAAACGTTGCCGGCAGTTGCCGTACTCGAAGCACGTGCCGCCGGCTGAAGCGAAGGCCACTCAGCCCAGCCTGACCATCAGCATTTGGAACGACGTATGACGTCCACGCCGAGCGATGTCACGGTTATTGTGCGCAGTATTGGACATCCTCTACTGTCGCGGGCCATCGAGTCACTCATCCGGCAGACGTATCGTCCGCAGGTCGTTGTTGTGGTCGCTCGGCCCGGTGCCTTGCTGCCCGAACCTGCCATGTCTCCAGAAATCGAGGTGCGCTATTTGCGCAATGAGACGCCCCTTCTGAGGCCACAAGCGGCGAACGCAGGATTGCGGGCGGTCAAGACGCCGTTCTTCATGTTTCTCGATGAGGACGATTGCTTCGAGCCAGACCACATCGAGCTACTGCGCGATGCGCTGCACGCCCAATCAAGCTATGACATCGCGTTCGCGCGAATGCACGTATGGGAAGGCGACCAGATAGTGGCAACCTCGGGCAGCGGGTTCTGGCGACAACGCCTATGGGCAGCGCTGCCTTTCTGGATTCATACCGCCCTCTGCCGTACCCGTTTGCGCGACGCGGGCGTTAGTTTTGATGACTCGTTGGCGATTTGTGAAGACTGGGACTTCTGGATTCAGTGCTCGGCATTGACCGATTGCTGGTTCGTTGACAGCGTCACCGCCAATTATTTTCGCGACACCGGCTCATCGGGCACGGGTAGTACCGGCAATATTGACGAGGATCGCATCACGCGGGGACGGCTGGCGATGAACGCAAAATGGTCCGTTCAGCTCGGTGAAGTCCGAACCGTGGCCGACGATGCATTGCGCACTGCGCAACAGTGGATGCAGCGCGGTGACATCGTTCAGGCGCAACGGGTACTGACCGCTGCCATCAAAATTGATCGCGGCAATCCGCAAATTTTGAACTGGCTCGCGGCCTGCGCTCTGCAACTGAACGACGCGAGCGCCGCGGCGGCGCATGCGACGCGTGCGCTACAAACTGACCCGCTAGGGCTCGTGCTGTGGCTACAACTGGCTCGGGCAGCTACGCGCCTTAACGACGCGCAAACGCGTGATCATGCGCTGGATCGGGCCGATGCGCTCGCCAAAACGGAGCGTGAGCTGCAGGCCGTACAAAAAGCCAAAGCAGACTGCCTTTAGCAATCACCAAGCATGCGTTGCATTAGCAGTAAGGTGCCTCTGATATAGCTTTATCCTGAAACGACTTTTTACTAGGGCTTAGGTGAGTATTTTGAACATAGTCGACTTTCAGTCTTTTATGCCTCTACCCGGAGATAACAAAGGCGTTCAACAAAAAGCTATTAAGTCCAAAAAATACGAAGGTTTGTGTGGCCGAATAAGCGGGTGTGCCTTCTGCCCCGTAAATATTTGGCACAATCGCACATTGCTTTCTTTGGCACCTTGAATGTTCCCCTACGACCGCTTCGTCAAGTTTGAAGAACTGACCACCCTGCTGCGCAACGCCGCTGATACCCACCCCAATTTAGCTCGCGTCGCCGCCATCGGCGCAAGCCACGAGGGCCGCTCAATCTGGTGCGTCACGGTCACCAACTACGCGACCGGCGAGCCGCTGACCAAGCCCGCGTTCTACGTCGACGCCAACATTCACGCGACCGAGCTTTCCGGTTCCGTCGCGGCACTCAAACTGATCGACACGCTCTTGTCCAACTACGGCAAGCGCGAAGACATCACGCGCCTGCTCGACACCCGCACCGTGTATGTGATCCCGCGCGTAAACCCGGACGGCGCGGAATGGGCAATGGCTGACAAACCAAAGTACATCCGCTCTTCGACGCGTCCATATCCGTATAACGAGGACGCAATTGAGGGGCTTGAGCCCGAAGACATTGACGGCGATGGCCGCATCCTCATGATGCGAATCCCGGACGTCAACGGGCCGTGGAAAAAGCATGCCACCGAGACGCGTCTGATGGTGCGCCGGGACCCTGTGGAGAGCGGCGGCGAGTACTTCCGTATCGTTTCCGAAGGCCGCATCAAGAATTACGACGGCTTCAACGTGCCCGTCGCGCGCCCGAAGACCGGCCTCGACCTAAACCGCAATTTCCCCGAGGAATGGCGCGGCGAAGGCGAGCAGCTGGGCGCGGGAGACTTCCCGGCGAGCGAGCCAGAAGTGCGCGCCTGCGTGGAATTTATCAATACTCATCGCAATATATGCGGCGGCGTTTTCTTCCACACCTGGAGCGGGGTGCTGCTGCGCCCGCATGGCACAAAGTCTGATGACGACATGCCGCCCGAGGATTTGTGGGTGTTCAAGACGCAGGGCGACAAGGGCACCGAGCTCACCGGCTACCCCGCGATCAGCGTGTTCCACGAGTTCAAATATCACCCGAAAGAGACCATCACCGGCACTCAGGATTGGCTGTTCACCGTGCTCGGTTCGTACGCATGGGTCGTTGAGATCTGGTGCCCAATGCGCGAGGCGGGCATCACGGGCTACAAGTACATCGACTGGTTCCGTGATCATCCGGTGGAGGATGATTTAAAGCTACTCAAATGGACCGACGAGACGCACAAGGGGAAGGGCTACGTCGACTGGTACGCATACGATCACCCGGAGTTCGGTCAGGTGGAGCTTGGTGGCTGGAACCGCTTCCACACCTTCAGCAATCCGCCGCCCCACCTGATGGAAAAAGAGGTCGAGAAGTTTCCCGAGTGGATTATTTTTCAGGCGCTAATGTCGCCGAAGCTTGAGCATCACTCGACCAAGGTCACAGCGCTCGGTAACGACCTGTGGCGTATTGATTTCGGCGTGCACAACACCGGCTATCTGCCGAGCGATGTAAGCAAAACCACCCGTAAATCCAAACTGGTGCGTGGTGTGATCGGCGAGATCGCCTTGCCGGAGGGTGCGACGCTGGTTGAAGGGAAGTCGCGCATCGAAGGCACGCAGCTCGAGGGCAGAAATAACAACCACACGCTGGTGAGCTTTTTTCCCGGTGCCAACGCGACGCAGGATCGGCAACGTTTTACGTGGATCGTACGGGCGAAGGCCGGCAGCACCCTGTCCCTTTCCGCCCGGCATGACCGCGCGGGCAATTTCTCACAACAAGTCACGCTCGCTTAAGGTGCGCTGAAAGATCGCAGGACGACCGCGCAGTTTTGCGCGGTCATATCCCGACACGCCGACTGCCTTAATTATTTATCGCAAGAGCGGACTTTAAACTCCACGCGCCGATCAATTGCATCGGTCGCGTCGTTGGCTCCAGAGCCGACAATCGTCTCCTGAAATCCGCGCCCAGCCGCTTTGAATCGGGTGCGTGCGTCGCGGCTTGTTTGCCCGATTAACGCAACAATGCTTTCGGCTCGTTGCAGCGATAGGCGGTCGTTGTATTCGGTCGATCCAGATTTACTGGCGTGGCCCGTGACGTCGACACAGCGATCCTTGCTGCTTACAACCTGGCCAACGGATTTAAGCCACAGTCGGTACTGCGCCGCCAAGTCGGCGCTGTCGACAAACGCGGTGCCGCCAACTTTAAACAGGAGCTTCACCGACAGCGACCCGGCATCGATCCCGGCCGCCACCAGATCCGAGAACGCCTGCTCGGCCTCGGCCTTGCGCGCCAGCTTCCAGTAGGTTTGGTAAAGCCCTGTCAGCGCGCCGGGATGGTGGGGCGCCATTGCGCGTAGTTTGATGAACCCCTGTTCGGCCTCCGCAAATTTTCCGCCTTCATACAAGGCCACTGCATCAGCCAATGCGGACTGCACCTGAAGCGCGCTGCCAAGCGGCTGCTTCTGCCCTTCCATGACCCCGAGTCGCTCACGATGTCTATCGTCCGTGAAGTACATCGGCGCATCTTTAAAGAATTGCGTGGGCTCAGCGTTAAATTGCGCGGCGTCAAGATACGTATTAATGCGAGTCAACACTTTGCCGGTAGACGACTCGGTCATCGCCACCTGAAGACGAATCCACTTGCCGGGCTGTAGCGCCTCATTTGCACTGGGAACTGCGTAATTGGTTAACAAAACCCATTGCGCATTGTTCGCGCTCTCGACGTCCAATGGCACAAATTTCAGCGGCGGCATGGTTTGCGATAGTGCGGTCGCAAGGTCGCGCTGAAGCACGCGTCCTGACGTAGACACCTCAGCCGACTGAACGCTGAAAAACTCGTCCACCGGCACGGTTGTTTGCAATGGCTTTGCAATCGGCGCAAGTTGTTGCGCTACCGCGCGCGCCAGAAAGTCCACGGCTGACGGGATGTCTCGATGGAAGGCAATCGGCACTGGTGGCGGAAGTGGGTCGGGTCGCACAACGACTTCCTTTTGACAAGCTGCGACCACGATGGAAAGCGCTAATAGCGCAGAAACGCGAACGAAATGCAGTGTGGACACGATACCTCCATTGAAGTTGTGACCCGCTATTTGCAGGCGGTCAGCTTTTGCCGTTCAACTTCAGTCAGCTCCGCTGTGCCGAGCGACAGTTTAGCGAAGATTCGCTCGCAACCCGCGCGTGCTGCCGGAACTTCGCCGCCGGCGGCTGGTTTAGCCTTGGGCGGCGGACTCGGGGTTGCTAGACGCGCTCTCGACTTTGGAGCTTCGGCTATCGGGCGAGTTGGCGTTGAACCTGCATTCGGATGCGATGTAGCACCATTTGTTGTACCGACCGTCACGCCTGTCTTTACGCCTTCTGCAGTCGCTGCCGGATTGTTCTTGCCCTCAATGGGCGGTGCTGCAGGCTTCTCAATGAGGGCTGGCGACGGCGATGGTGGCGCGGGTGCGATCGGATTGACGGGAGAAGCTTCGGTGTCAGTTCGCATTACGGGTGGCGTTGGCTCTACGTGCCTGAATTTGTCAAAGGCAAAGTAGCCACCGCCGACCAACAACATCGAAGCCAGCAGCCAGCCACCGATTCGCAAGATCCCGCCCGAAGCTTCGAGGGTAGGTTGTGGTGAAGGCAATGGCTCTGCTGATGAGAACGGGACTTCGGCGATGGCTGATCCGCTTTGGGATGCGACTGGTGCAGGCGTAGCATGTTCCGCGTCCGTGGACTGCGATGCTCCGCTGAAGCGGACAGCGCTGGTGGACGCGCTCACCCCGCCGTCAGCCATCGAATGCGGGCGCTCATCACGCATCGCGGTGCGCGCCTCATCCGCCTTTACCGCTGCGACGTTTGCGAACTTCGTAGTGACCGTCGTCGTTTGTGGAAAGGGCAGCACGGGCGCGTCATCCCAGCCGAGCGCCGCAATGAGCTCCGATACGCTCTGCAATCTGTTTTCTGGCCGGACTGCCAGAGCTCCTTTTACAGCGCTCGAAAAGGCGTCGGAATAGCGGCTGGAAACACTTTCGTCAAAGCCGCCCAACGTGTCCGCGATCATCCGCTTGACGGCTTGCGGCGGCGGAGCGCCAATCGCCAGAAAATACAAAACCGCGCCGAGACCATACACATCAGTCCACGGCCCCTGCTCCATGGCACCGTCGCCCGCATACTGCTCAATCGGCGCATAACCGGGCTTAAGGACAGTGGTCAGCGACTGAGCGGCCCCCGTAACGACCATCCGTGCCGCACCGAAGTCCAGCAGCACCGGCGCGCCAGACGGCAAGATCAGGATGTTGTCCGGCGACACGTCCCGGTGCAACACATTCTGCGAATGCAGTTCTCGCACTGCGTCGAACACCGGCAACAGAATTCGCTTGATCCACGCCTCATCGATGGTGATCGACGACGCAGTGCTTCGGCGTACGTCACGTAACGACTCGCCGGGGTAGTACCGCATCGCCATGTACGCGGTACCGTTTTGCTCCCACACGCGATACACCTCAAGCATGGCCGGATGCGAGAAACGGGCCTGCAAACGCGCTTCGCGCATGAAGCTCTGCAAACCAGCCGCGTACGCTTCGCGATTTCCGTCTGATCTCACGAGAACGGTATGGTCACCAGAGCGTGCTGCAATGGCGACCGGAAGGTATTCCTTGATCGCGACGGTGCGATCAAGCGTCGCTTCATACGCCAGATAAACCGTACCAAAACCACCCTCGCCGATCACACCCGTGATGGTGAATTCACCCAGCGCGGTGCCGACAGGCAGGGCGTCAGGGTATCTATCGGAAGTGTGCGAAGTCACGCTACGGGGCTACTTTAAATAATAATTTGGATGTGTGCCGATTCTGAGTGACGGCCGCGTTACCGACAGAAAGTCTTGGCCGTGCACTCCACCGGGAACTGGCCGTGTAACGTCTGGCAAGCTTCCGCTGGCAGTTATTGTCGCGATTCGACGCGCGTCACGCAGTAAGGGATACCTCAAGCGCTCGAAGTTGCAGGTTTGTACGCGCGTGTGAGTGTAGCCAATCTGCGGGAGCGACTGCCATAGAATCACGCTCGCTGGTGGCTGATCGCAGCGTACCGCAGTGATCTATACATTCAAAGATATACCCAACGGAGAGACATCATGTCAGGCGGCGGATTTCATGTACACGGACCCCACGACCACGAGTTAGAGCATGCGGGTCAGCACGGTGATACTCATGCAGGCGCCATCGCTGTGGTCACGGCCATCATCGCCACGATCGGTGCAATATTTGCCTACATGGGTGGTGCGACACAGGCTAATGCGGGTCTCTATAAAAATAATGCCGCGATCAAGAAGACCGAGGCGTCAAATCAATGGAACTACTACCAGGCTAAAAGCAGCAAACAGAACCTGTCTGAACTGGCGGTCGAGTTGGCACCACCCGCAAAGCAGGCGTTCTACACGGAAGAAATAGTTCGTTATAAAAAAGAAAAGGCAGACATCAAGAAAGACGCCGAGAAGCTTGAAGTCGCGTCGACCGAGTGGGACAAAAAGAGCGACGCCGAGATGCATCAGCATCACCGCTGGGCGCAAGCCACGACCGTGTTACAAATCGCGATTGCGCTCGCTGCAATCGCATTGCTTACAAAAAAGCGATGGGTGGAATACGGGATGTTTGGTGTGGCTGGCCTGGGAATGGTTGTCGGCGTTTTAGCCTACATGCACATTTAGCTGTTCGGATCGCTTGCACACGCTTGATGAGTATGTCTTACGAGACCAACATCGCATAGTTTGAAGGCTTCGGCGCGCACATCTATCGCGCCGGTGGCTTTGGTGTTTCAGGTCATTGCGTCGACTTGTAATTATTATTTTTTCGACGGCAATTCACGGTTATAGCCGCACATCAACGAGATTGCGTGACGCGGTAAGCTCATTGCGTTCAGTCGCCCAACGCTGAGAATATTTTTAGTAAAAATGTGCCCCTTCAGATGCGTTGGAGGCGTACTTTTTCAGCGGGGCAATCCGATTTTGCGCGTTTACCTATTTAAGTGCCTTTGCGGTTTCCGCGTCGACAGGTTCCGAGATCTTGATGCCTAGACTCTTGTAAATTTCACGCCGCTTTTCATCCAGTTGAGGATCGGGTTTGATCAAGAAGTCGTCAAACGCCTTTTCATTAATGGTCATTTCAAATTTTTCCAACCGCTCAAGCAAATTGACGCGTGCCTGCTTCGCAGCATCTTCCAGCATAAGCTCGAAAATCTTGCCTTTGACCTCGTCATAGGCCTGCTTCCTTTTAGGATGCTTTTTATCAAGCCGCACGATGTAAAACCCGCTTCGGCCGGGTGTGGGTGCCGAAATCTCCCCTTCGTTGAGCCGTTTAAATATTAATTGCCCCATTAACTGATCCGTACGAAGGGCCGATACACCTGAGATTTTTCCGCTTGTCTCGCCGACGTTTTTCTCGTCTGTGTATTCCAGTAACACGGCGTCAAATGACTTACCCGCGTTCAGTTTTTGTTGGACTTCAGCGATTCTCGCAATATTTTCTGCGTAACTGCGTTTGCCGAAATCAAACGTGATTTGCGTGATGTCCGCAGTCTCTTCGGTCATGAACCTATTATTGTCGGTGGCCCATATCTCTTTGGCGCGTGCACTGGTCAACGGGGTTTCCGCGTCGAACGTGGCGCGCGCGCGACGTTCCAGAATATTCAATTCCGCGGTCAATGGTGCTCGTTCTAACTGAATATCGTAATAGCGCTTTTCTAGTTCGTCGAGCTTGACGCTAATTTCAGGATGCGCCTTGAACGTTCTTGGTGCCAACACTTCGACGATGGTGCTTTGTAGCTCGCGTTCGCTGGAACGAAGCGCCTCCACCTTTTTCGGCGAATTCATGTATTGATAGGCGTAAAAATCATCGGTAGTCACGGCCACCGACGGGCCGCGCGTAGCCAACGTTGCGGCCTGAACCGTGAGAGGTGTAAGCAACACTAACGCCGCTAATACTCCACCAATATTTGCAATTTCAACTCTAAGCATGTTTGATCATTTCCCTGGTGCGTTCACAGACGCAAAAATGAAATCGCCCGCAGTAGCGGGCGATCTTGTCAGCGTGCGGGCCGCTAGCGCACTAGTTAGCCCAATCGATTACCGCGTGGCAAGAGGACTGAGCAGGACATTGCCCAACCACGTTTTGGATGTTTAGGTACCACGTGCCGTTGGAACTCAACTTGATCGTGGAGCTGCGCGTGTCAGCGGCACCGATTGCGATGGATCCCGAACCCGCATTGACGGCTGTTTTTTGACCGAGGAAGTTCGGCGAGAGCCATTGAGCAGATTCAGTGAAGTCACATTTCGATTTCGACATCGTCACGTAGCGTCCACCGCGCTCAGATCCGGCATCAGAGAAGTTAAGCGTTGCCAGCCAGCGACCGATCGTTGCCGCGCTGTCTGTGACATTGACCTGGATAATGAATGTAGATCCTGCGGGGAACGAGCTGGTGATGTCAGACGTCCAGACGCGTTGGAATGATGCGGTTCCGTTGATCGTTGCGCGCACGGGTGTGGACGGGCAATAGTCAGTGGCGCCAGGCACGACGGCGACCGTCGTCACTGTGGCACTTGCAGACGCGCTGTTTCCTGTGGTTGCACCGTTATTAATTTGCACCGTGTAGGTCGTATTTCCAGCAGCGGCCGTATCGTTTGCCGAGAGGCTATAGCTCGAGCCAATAGCACCACCAATAGCGTTACCGTTCTTCGACCATTGATAGGTAGCGTTACTACCAGCACCAGTTCCGCTGTTGCAATTGGCCGTCAAAGTTGCGCTTCCGCCAACGTTAATTGACGAATTGGATGGCGATACAAAGCATCCGCTGAGGGAGGGGATCGTAGTTACCTGCTGCACGCTGACGTTCGTCGAGTACGTACTACATTGGCTGGGATTGGACACGAAGCAGACGCTAACTGAGTAATTCTGTGGGGAAGAATTAGCGCTTAGAAAAAGCGCATCCGAAGTGATTGCGTTAGTTGCGTTTGCAACGGGTGCCGCCCAAGCATATGTATATGACGAGCTCGATGGGCAACCATTCACGGAGAGGAGTATCGACGTGGTTACGCCTGCCGGAATGACTGACGGGTTTGCCGTGAGCGAAGTACAGGCTGGCGTGGTAGGCGCCGTTCCGTTTAGCGACATACCTGTTAAATTGGTGCCGTTCGGCAGGGTGACAGTGGTTGTGCTGCTGCAAACCAGGGTGGAACCCGATTGGGTACAGGTGGTTGCTGATGTGCCGCTGGTTGTGGCATTTTGTGCCCATGCGGTTTGAGCAATTGCCAAGGCACCTAAAACACAAATTGCCCGAAATGCTGAAATCATTGAGCCATCCTTAAAAATAAACATTAGTACCCCCAATAGTGATTGTATCGTAAGGCACACGTACGAACAATTGATTTCAAGCTGGTAAGCGGTAGTTTTTGACCAATAAAAAGGGACCCGAAGGCCCCTTTTTAGTCGAACTATGACGCACTTACGTGTGTACTAGTTCTTCGTAGCTATTATCCAGGCGTGACGGTGCCGTAAACAATCTTACGCGATGCTTTCAGGCTATAGCTGTTGCTATAGTTCTGTTGTGGGTTGCCAGTCTTGAACGAAGCGCCCGAGATAGCAAATCCAACCACAGGCAAACCGTAGTATGTCTGAGAGACTGTACCCGAAGTGGATGCAGCGGCACCAGCTGTAGTGATGACCTCACCGGAACCGACGAGAAGCGCGTTCACGTTTTGGAACGTCAACTGCAACCAGCCGCCTTCTTTACCAGCCGTCAAAACGTCAGCACCTTGGTTCTGAATCGTCGTGATACCGACAACGTTAGTCGAGCCGAGGGTCAAGCTTGCGCCGGCACCACTCACACCACCGAACGAGATCACGTTCGCTTCGTAGCAAAGGGCATTACCCTTAGCACCTGGCGGACGCGGCGAGAAGTCATCGTTGGTAGTCCCAACAAATTCTTCACGATCAGTTGAAGTCAGGCTGACGTCATCACAAGAAATACCTTCTGTGGTGCTCCATGCGCGTTGGAATGGTGGCGTAGCAGCGACCGAGTTCACGTATTCACGCTTCGTCGGCATTGTTACAACCCAATCCGTACCAATGATGCCGTCTTTCGTGAAGGCATATTCGCCGTACACGTTGTCATGCATCATCGTTGCAGAAACCGCATCAATGGCGCGACCAAATCGCGTCACGTACAGGTTGCTGGCGCTATTGACCACTGCTACGAGGCTGCCACCCGAAGTGAAGTTCGGAGTAGTTGCTTGCGAGCTGGTTGGGTTAGGACGAACATAGCCCAAACCATCAAGCGCTACTGCGTCGTAGCCTGTGCTTGCGCCACCAGCAGCATTGAGAATGGTGCCGTTACCAAACATGCCGCCCGAAGGGACATCAAGGGTTGCGAGCGTAGCTGCCGACGTAAAGCTTGCGTCGTTAACCAGCGAACATTTAGGAACGCCATTGTTGTGGGTGACATCTTTACCGAGCGCTGACCCGTTAGGGATAGTCGCCATTTCAATCATCTCAACGTAACCTTCACGGGTACGGTCAAGAGTTTGAAGAGCAGCAGCGTCGTTTACGAACAGGTAGTTACGGAATGCCGCACCTGCCGCTGGGATCGCTGGGTTTGTACAGCTCTTGTCTGCGGTGTAGATGGCAGCGCCACCTGCAGTCGCATTGACCAAACCGGTCCACACGTCTTTTGCCGACAGGAACAAGTTAAAGTCCAATACCTCTTGCGAGTTCTTGCCTTCAAGGAAACGAACCTTGACAGCTTTTGCTTGCGCAGTAGTATTGACAACAGACAGCAACGTGACGTTGCCAGCACGAACCGTGTAGTAAGGATAGATCAGCGCTTGGCCGAGTCCATCTTGGTTGACGTAGACGGCATTCGCGACGCCCGCCATAGCGAAGGCGCTAGCACCCGCGAGTGCGGAGATTAGCGCTTTTTGCTTGAACGTTTTCATAATTAGATTTGACTCCTCTGCATTGAGTTTTTGAGTGATCACTTTAGAACCAACAGCAATATTAGTTTTGTCGGACATTTGCCCTTGACCGAAGTCTACAACAGTTATTAGCGGCGGATCAACCATAGTTCTCCGTTATTCAAAATCCACTGTTCCTCTACGGGCACATTCTGCGGTCGTGCCCCGACACCGCGCACAAAAATCGGCACAGTGACGATCGTCTTCACCGTGCAGATTGAATCGTCGCAACTCGCGCTGTCCGGGATCGCCGCTATATAGCCCATTCGTTTCATGGCAGCCTCATATTCAATGGGCGACATGCCCACTCTAGACGCCTCCGACAGAAACCCAAAGACCTCGCTGAAACGCTTATCTGTCAAGGCTTTCCAGCGGGCTGTAGCGCGTTCGACGGCTCGCTTTTGCATTTGTTCGCCCGTGAGTTTTTGGGTGGGTCCAACACCTGTGGTGGCACATGCAGTCAGGAGCGAAGCCGCGATGGCAACAGCACTAACGAGGACGATACGGCGGAGAAATTCGGATCGGATATTCATAGTTTGTAAGTTGTCTGAAAGGGCCAGCCAGCGGCACTTAAGCCATGTTGCAGCAATACAACAATTGCATCATCGTTCCGCATTGTTGGGCTGCACTTTTAGGGATTGGTTGAATTCGGAAGGGATGGCTTCAGCGGCGCGGCGTTGCTTAAGTTCCTGACGAGCCTCTGAAGCGGTAGGTAATTCACGGGTGCCGACCTGCGGCAGGATGGTTTCGATATTGCCCAAGCGCTGCCGCAACTCATCAACGACACCGCGAGTATCTTCAACGCTGGCCATCACTCGAGGCGTCACTAGCATGATCAACTCGGAGCGATTCGAACTCCAGCTCTGATTACCAAAAAGCCCGCCAAATACCGGAATCGTAGACAGCAACGGCAACCCGTCGGTTCCCTTGCTCGCTGTATCGATAAACAGCCCGCTCAACAGCATCGTGTCACCGTTTGCGACCATGACGGTCGTTTGTTGCGAATTCTGCGAGATGTCTGGATTGGGGTTGTTTTTGTCAGCGTTAGGGAGCGCGTTGCTATTTTGCTGCTGAATTTCCAGAAAAACGTTGTTGCCGCTCACACGAGGCGTGATGTTGATGGTCAATCCCGTATTGATGTATTGAAACGAATCAGTCGCTTGCGTCGTGCCGTTAGCTACCGTGGATTGTGTACGAACGGAAATTTGCGTTCCATTTGTAAATGACACCTTTTGATTGTCTAGCGTGATCATTGTTGGGGACGCGAGGGTTTTTGATTGCCCTGTCGTCTGAAGCGTATTCAAAATTGCCTTTGCGGCCGCTCCTTGCCACGTGTAGCTAAATCCAGAGCCACCAGAGCCACTAATGACCTGGTTAAGAAGACCCACACCGCCTTCAGACGTCAGGCGATTTACATTGGACTCCGGCTTGCCAGTAAACATGCCAGAAATGCCGTACGTAAATGCGCCGGTCAATCCGACTTGGGCGATTTGAACTTCAATCGCGATCATCTTGGGTGCTGTATCCAGCTTCTTGATAGCCGATTCAATCGCGCTGTATTCCGCCGGTGTAGCCACAATCAGTAACGCGTTTCTGTCCTTATCCGCAATCACCGTGGCGTTTCGAGCCAGCCCAATCGCTTGGTTGTTGGCTGCGCCTTGCGCTTGTGGCGTTGGGCGTTGAACGATCACGGTCGGCGGCGGATTGTTTATCGTGTTGCCCGGCGAGATTAGCCCCTGACCAGCGATGGGTGAAATGGGGGATGTCAGCGTACTTGAAATTTGTCCCGGAGCGACGGTGGCAGATGATGGATTAGCGCGACCACTCAACGCCTGTTGAAGCGTGGCCTGCAATTTCTCAGCTTGTGTGTAAAGGACGTTGTATACATAAAGTCTCGCGCCTCCACCTGCGTCGCTACCTTTATCCAGTCGCTCCAGCCATTGGCGCGCCTCACGGATGACGTCACTTTGCGGCGATATGAGCAATATGGCATTCATGCGCTCGATCGGCACCAGGCGAAGCAGTCCAGCAAATGGATTAGTGGCTGCGGGGAATATCTTTTCCCAGTCAGCAGCGACCGACTTCACGTCTGCCGACTCCAGCGGATAGATGAGGAAGGACATACCTGCCATAAGGTTCACGTCGAACATTTCCGCAATTTCAAGCAAATTGCGAATTTCTGTCTCTGTCCCAGTCAGAAACAGCAGATTACGCAATTCATCGACGCGTATCGACGCGGCGGAAGGTGGCTTCGCAAACGGCGCCATCACCCGCTCAAGCTCCTTGGCCCCAATGTGTAGCACCGGCAAAATTACCACGCTGTTGCCATTGCCTGGACGTAATTGAATACGGGGCGCGGTCGTACCCAGGTTCGCGCCGCCTTCGGGAAGGATGCGCCAATAATTGCCGTCTTTAACCAGCACCGCCTTAACGGTGCGCAGCAACATTTCAAGCGTTGGAATGACGTCCGAACGCTTGATGCCTTTGGCCGTACGTACGGTGACCGTGCCACTGACCGCTGGGTCGATAACAAAGCCTTCCCCGAGCGCATCACCAATCATGTTGCGCACAATTTCTCGGATGTCACCGTTTTCGACGTTTAGCGTGATCGGCCCGGCCTCATCATTACCGGCCGGAGTTGCTTGCGGTATGCGGAAGGTCCGGTTATTGCCGAGCGACATCTTCACACGATCACGCTCAGGAGCGCCGAGCGCCGCAGTCGCAGGCTCTTGTTTCAGGATGGGCGCACTGGCGGCGACCCGGGGGTAGAGCGTTTCAGCGCGCGCCGACGTGCCACGATCTGTGCTGGCCGATCCACCGGGGCCTGTCGCACAGGCCGTCAGCCACGCAAGGGATGCAAGCGCTATCCCTCCACTCAGTCGTGTCACCGTCATTTTGTTGTTCCGATCATTCATCTCAATATCCTATTGGCCACCGGCCTGCTGACGTGCAAGACGGCGGCGCTCAAGCATTTCGACTACGTTCAAAACCTCCCGCGGTTGCGCTGGCGGAGGTGTATCAACTGCCCCTGTCGGGTACGTACGCAAGACGGGGGGCACTGCCTGCACAACGCCACTTGCCACGGGTTGTTGAATGGACGCCGCTCGCGGTTGCCCCTGAGCCATCGCCTGCGCAGGCGGCGGCTGTTGCACCGGCATCTGGACCGGCGGGGGCGGGCGCGGAGGCGCAGGCTGCGGCACTCGCCCCGACGCCGTAAATTTCGCCAGTTGAATCACATCAGTTTCGCCTTGGAACGCCAGCGTTACCTGCGTTTCCTCGACTTTTTTGACCGTCATTTCCTGAAGCAACTCACCCTCGCGGACGCTTCGGGTTCGATTCGACGCAATTTCTCGAACTTGCGCGATTTTGCCGTTACCGAAATCCAGCACGCCGATCAATTGGTAAAGACCACGGCGCACTTGCGGCTTCGGAGGTTCGGTAGCGGCAACCACCACTTGTGTCGGAGCCGGCCGGCGCGTCGGGTTGAGGAGCGGGCGCTCTGATATTTGTGCGTAAGTTCCTGTCTCTGACTGAAGGCGGAAATCTGGCAGCACTGAAGCGTTGTCGAACTTACCGGCCACGGCGCGTGAGGGCACCACGGTTGAACTGAACGCATTGCCCCAGTCGGTTACAAACCCCAAGGCCACGGCGAGCCCAACAGCGGTCAGAATTAGCAGATTTCGGAGCGTAAAAATCAGGCTCATTTCGTACCCCCAGTGACGGTGGTAATACCAGTGCCTGCTGCGGCCGGTGGTCGCGGGTTACGGACCACATCTTTCGGGCCGTAGGCCTGCACTTCCATCGTCGCCGACACTTCCGGCTCCTGATTGGGAGGTGGTTTGTAGCCGCGTGGCACGGTTGCGCGCAACGTTACGTTTTCGATGAACAGATACGGAATCGAAGTTTCAATTGCGTACAGCGTTTTCTGGAGCGAAGCTGGCGTTGCATTGAAGCCTACGCTCAACGAATAAACACGGAAGCCGGCCTCGTCTTTGACGGTGGGCGGCTGGATTGAGGTTAAACGCGAACCGTTCGCCTCTAGCATCGGCCGAACGAGATCGGTCAGTTCAGAGCCGCCCAGATTCGCCACCGAATTTTTGAGGAAGAATCGGGCGCTCTCGCGCGCTTTGAGCAGATCTAGCGCGCGCTGATGATCGGCGCGCTGAGACGATACGCGGTGATACCGGTCAATGCGCTCCTGCGCTGCGCTCTGCGCCTCATCATAGCGATGGTAGAGAACGTATGCAGGCACGCTGACCGCCGCAATCGACGCACAGATCACGAACAACAACAACACGACCGCAAGCAGCCGGCCACGATAACCTACGGGCAAGTTCATGGTCGTCGCTCCGGTGTCGCGCTCGGCGCGGCGGAAGGCGGTGGCGCGATCGACGAATTAGCGGCGGGTACAGATGATGGCGTAGGCGTAGGTGAAGGTGCAGCTGCAGATGCAGCGGTTTTAGGCGCCGCTTTTGCTGACGCTGGCGCGCCGGCTGGCGCGGTGGGCACGACGGTCACACCGGGAACGGTCATGATGGCCGATGCATCGGTGAGCAAGAG
>JBDSYI010000205.1:0-3823 GCA_039925745.1 Casimicrobium sp.
TAAGCAGTCAGAACATGGAGCGTATCCGCCATATTGAGCTGTTTTCCAGCGGTGCGTTCCGCGCGAAAGAGTTGGACATTACATACCCTGCGACATGGGGCAAAGAAGGCATTGAAGCCGCAGTGGCAAGTTTGTGCGCCGCTGCGGTCGACAACATCAAACTTGGCGTGAACGTATTGATACTTTCAGATCGGGCAGTGGCAGCGGATCGCGTGCCGATTCCTGCGCTGCTTGCCACCTCTGCCGTGCATCAGCACCTGGTAAAAACCGGCTTGCGTACTTCAGCAGGGCTTGTGGTTGAGACGGGCTCGGCGCGCGAAGTTCATCATTTCGCCTTGCTTGCTGGCTACGGCGCGGAGGCGATTCACCCGTATCTCGCACTGGAAACGCTGACGCAGCTCTCCGACATCGTTCCGCAAATTTCCGCGTACGAAAGTGAAAAGCGCTTTGTTAAAGCCATCTGCAAAGGCTTATACAAAGTGATGTCGAAAATGGGAATTTCGACCTATCAAAGCTATTGCGGCGCGCAGATTTTCGAAGCCGTTGGTTTGAACGCCAAGTTCCTCGATCAATATTTCACCGGCACAAGTTCGAGCGTGCAGGGTATCGGCATTTTCGACGTCGCGGAAGAGCAAATGCGTTTGCACCAGTTGGCGTTCGGCAACGACCCCGTACTCGCTGAAATGCTCGACGCGGGCGGTGAATATGCGGTGCGAACGCGTGGTGAAGAACACATGTGGACACCTGAGGTCATCACCAAGTTGCAGCATGCGACGCGGTCTAACAACGCCGCGACGTACAAAGAATACGCCGCGCTGATAAACGATCAGTCCGGCAAACTGAAGACGTTGCGCGGTTTGTTTAACTTCAAGTTCGAACAGCGCACCCCCGTGCCATTGGACGAGGTTGAACCTGCCAAAGACATCGTCAAGCGTTTCGCCGCCGGAGCGATGTCGCTTGGCTCGATTTCGACCGAAGCACACGCAACGCTTGCCATTGCAATGAACCGCATTGGCGGCAAATCGAACACCGGTGAAGGCGGTGAAGACGCGAAGCGCTACATCCCGCTGGCGAAAGGTGAGACGTTACAGTCACGTCTCGGTGCGCATCGCGTCGGCGATACCGTATCGGCGAAAGAGGGCGATTCGCTGCGTTCAAAAATCAAGCAGGTGGCGTCAGGTCGCTTCGGCGTGACGGCGGAATATCTCGCCAGCGCCGATCAAATCCAGATCAAAATGGCGCAGGGCGCGAAGCCCGGCGAGGGCGGTCAGCTGCCGGGCCACAAAGTGTCTGAATACATCGCACAATTACGTTTCTCGGTGCCGGGCGTGGGCCTTATTTCGCCGCCACCGCACCACGATATTTATTCGATCGAAGATCTGGCGCAACTCATTCATGACCTGAAAAACTCGAACCCGAACGCAAGCATCAGCGTCAAGCTGGTCAGCGAAATCGGTATCGGTACGGTCGCGGCAGGCGTGACCAAATGTAAAGCGGATCACGTCGTAGTTGCAGGCCACGACGGCGGCACCGGCGCATCGCCGATTTCGTCGATCAAGCATTGCGGGACGCCGTGGGAGCTGGGGCTCGCGGAAGTACAGCAGACACTTGTGCTCAATCAACTGCGTGGTCGTATTCGTGTGCAAGCCGACGGTCAGATGAAGACCGGCCGTGATGTCGTCATCGGTGCGCTCTTGGGTGCAGACGAGTTCGGCTTCGCCACGGCCCCGCTGGTGGTCGAAGGCTGCATCATGATGCGCAAATGCCATCTGAACACCTGCCCGGTTGGCGTGGCGACGCAAGACCCTGAGCTGCGCAAAAAATTTAGCGGCCAGCCCGAGCATGTCGTCAACTATTTCTTCTTCGTCGCCGAAGAAGCGCGCGAGCTGATGGCGAAACTTGGCGTGCGTACGTTCGACGAATTGATCGGCCACAGTGATTGGCTCGATATGCAGTCCGGCATCGATCACTGGAAGGCGCGCGGGCTTGATTTTTCGAAGGTGTTCTACACGCCCCGTATGCCAGCATCGGTCGCTCGCTATCACGTCGAAGCGCAGGATCACGGCTTGACCGGTGCGCTCGATTACGCGCTGATTACCGCCGCAAAGCCTGCACTCGATGACAAGAAAAAAGTACAGGGCACATTTGCCATCGGCAATCACAACCGCTCAGTCGGTGCCATGTTGTCGCACGCCGTAGTGTCGAAATTCGCACACGCCGGTTTGCCAGAGGGCACGATTCACATGACTTTCAAAGGCATTGCGGGGCAAAGCTTCGGTGCGTTCCTCGCACGCGGCATCACCTTTGAGATCGAAGGCGCGACTAACGACTACACCGGCAAGGGCTTGTCGGGCGGACGCATCATCGTCTACCCGGACGCCAAATGCCCGGCTAAGGCCGAGGACAACATCGTGATCGGCAACACCGTGCTCTACGGTGCAACTGAGGGCGAAGCGTTCTTCCGGGGTGTCGCGGGTGAGCGTTTCGCGGTGCGTAATTCCGGAGCGACGGCGGTGGTTGAAGGCACCGGCGACCATGGGTGCGAGTACATGACTGGCGGTACGGTTATCGTGCTTGGCGAAACGGCGCGCAACTTCGCAGCAGGTATGTCGGGCGGTTTAGCCTACGTGTATGATCCAAAAGGCGTATTTGCCAAACGCTGCAATCTGTCGATGGTTTCAGTTGAGCCGGTTGTGTCCGAGATCGAGCAAACGGGTGCCGAGCAAGAGCTGATCGCGCAGGGCAAGGGCCGCAAACGTCATCGCGACCTGAGCGATGAGGTAATGATCAAATCACTGATCGACAAGCACCTGCGCTATACCGGATCGGCGGTCGCTTTAGCCATCATGGATGATTGGGCCAACCAACGCAAACATTTCGTGAAAGTGTTCCCGCACGAGTACAAGCGGGCTCTGACGGACATGTATGCGGCGTCGATCAAAGCGAAGTCGGTGACCAAGGAAGTCGTCGCGAAGTAGCGGCGCCCTTCAAGCCGACGCAACTTTTGGTTCCCACCCCTTTAAAGGGGAGGGTTAGGGTGGGGATGGTTTTCCTCTCCCTGACAAGCCACATCGAAAAGCCAAAAGCCAAACCATCCCCCACCTAACCTCCCCCTTGAAGGGGGAGGAACAACGCTAGCAGAAGAAGATCATGGGAAAAATTACCGGATTCATGGAGTATCAACGCTTGAGCGAAGCCGCTGAGGCCCCGCAATCACGGCTCCATCACTACCGCGAATTTGTCATCACGCTGAAAGACGACGAGGCCAAGATTCAGGGCGCTCGCTGCATGGATTGCGGCATTCCGTTCTGCCAGACTGGTTGCCCGGTAAACAACATCATTCCCGACTGGAACGACCTCGTTTATCGCGGCCACTGGAAGCAGGCGCTGGACACGTTGCACAGCACCAACAACTTCCCTGAATTCACCGGTCGTGTCTGCCCCGCGCCGTGCGAAGCGGCGTGTACGTTGAACATTAACAACGATGCCGTTGGCATCAAGTCAATTGAGCATTTCATCATCGACAAAGGCTGGGAATCGGGCTGGGTCACGCCGCAAATCGCCACGAATAAAACCGGCAAATCCGTTGCCGTTGTCGGCTCTGGCCCTGCTGGTATGGCCACTGCACAGCAACTCGCCCGGGCCGGGCACGCTGTCACCGTGTTTGAAAAATCAGATCGCATCGGTGGCCTGCTGCGTTACGGTATTCCTGATTTCAAAATGGAGAAGTCCCACATCGATCGCCGTGTTACGCAGATGGAAGCCGAGGGCGTAACCTTTAAAACCAGCGTGATGGTGGGCGATGGTGAACTGGTTGCAGGTG
>JBDSYI010000206.1:0-4495 GCA_039925745.1 Casimicrobium sp.
ATGTTCATTGAGCGACTGGAGGGCAGTTACTCGGGCGTGATGGGTTTACCCATCTTTGAGACTTCGATGCTACTCTCGCGATTCGGAGTCTGCGTCTTGTAACGGATTGGCAGGTTGAGTGTTTGCTGGTTTCGCTGACAGCCGTCGAAAGGCTGCAGCGAACGCAATAAACATTCTGAGGGCAGCTAATGGCTGAGGAAATCCTCATCAATGTCACGCGACAGGAAACGCGCGTGGCGGTGCTTGATCACGGCGTGATCGAAGAGTTGCACATTGAGCGCGCGAGTCATCGCGGCATTGTTGGCAACATTTATCTGGGTCGGGTGGCGCGCGTGCTGCCCGGTATGCAGAGCGCATTTATCGAAATTGGCCTGGAACGGGCGGCGTTTTTGCACGTTGCCGACATTTGGGAATTTCGGCAAACGCAACATACGCCCGAGATCACGCCGAAGCCGATTGAGAAATTGCTGCACGAAGGGCAGCCGATCATCGTGCAGGTCATCAAGGACCCGATCGGCACCAAGGGCGCGCGGTTGTCGACGCAAATCTCTTTGGCCGGTCGTCTGCTCGTGCATTTGCCGCAGGATTCGCACATTGGGATTTCGCAGCGCATCGGCGACGAAGCCGAGCGCACGCTGCTCAAGGACACGCTCACCAAGCTCTTGCCCGCCAATGTCCCGCATGGTGGCTTCATCATCCGCACGATGGCGGAGAAGGCCACCGAGCGCGATCTAGCGCGCGACGTGGAATATCTGACTAAGCTGTGGGCAGATGTGCTGTTGCGTGCGAAGACGGTGAAGTCGGGCACCATCATCCATAACGATTTGACGCTGGCTGAGCGCGTGTTGCGTGATTTCGCGACGGAGGACACACAACGCGTTTTCGTTGATTCGCCGGAGGCTCACAAAGCGATGCTGGAATTTGCGGCCCGCTATGCGCCTGCCGTCACCGAGCGTTTGCGCCTGCATCAGGCCGTGCGGCCGCTGTTCGACATGTACGGCGTCGAGCAGGAAATTGAGCGCGCGCTGCATCGTCGTGTCGATTTAAAGAGTGGCGGCTATGTCATCATCGATCAGACCGAAGCGCTCACCACCATTGACGTAAACACCGGCGGTTTCGTCGGCGTACGCTCGTTTGACGACACCATTTTCAAGACTAATCTGGAGGCCGCACAAACGATCGCACGGCAACTGCGTTTGCGCAATTTGGGCGGCATCATCATCATCGATTTTATCGATATGGATTTACCCGAACATCGCGATGCGGTGCTCGAAGCATTGAACGCTGCCATTGCCACGGATCGCACGCGACTCACGGTGAACGGGTTCACGCATCTCGGCCTGGTCGAAATGACGCGGAAACGTACGCGCGAATCACTCGGCCATGTGCTCTGCGAAACCTGCCCGACCTGCAATCGACGAGGTGAAGTAAAAACGGCGCAAACGGTGGGCTACGAAATCCTGCGTGAGATCATGCGTGAAGCGAAGCAATTCAATCCCCGCGAATTCCGCATCCTTGCCGCACAAAGTGTCATCGATTTGTTCCTCGACGATGAATCGGCTGCGCTGGCGCACCTCTCAGGCGAAATCGGTAAACCGGTCTCGCTGCAAGTCGAAACCGGTTACACGCAGGAGCGCTACGATATCGTCTTGTTATAGTCTTTGTTCATGGACATCCTGCTTACTTTAGTTGCGGTTGCTTGCGGCCTGGGTTTGGGCTGGTTAATTGCCAGAAGGTATGGCAATAAGCGCGCCAACGTTACCCAAGCGCATACATCACTTGAAGGCATGCGCGCCGTCGGTGAACTCTCGGTCTTTAAAGTCGTCACCAAAGAAATCGTCACCGAGACCGACTATAGTTTCGGTGAGTTTGGACGCAAGTATTTGCGCTGGGCGTTCTCACAAAAAAAACTCGCGATGATCTTCGAATTTCAGATCGATTTTCGCTACGACCTACGCTCATCGCAATTTTCAATCACGACGACAGACAGCGCCGCGGGTCGCGTGGCCCAGCTCAACCTGCCACCAGTACGTGCAGAAATCAGCGTGCGTTCTCTGCGTTTTTACGACGAGCAGCGCAGTAAATTCATGCCCTGGTTGTTGCCCGATTTGTTGAACGGTGCATTCGGGCCCGGCTTTTCAGAAGAAGACAAAAACCGACTGCTCGAAGGCGCCGCCGCCCATGCACACAGTCATGCGCACACGCTGATCGAACAACTCCGTCCAGAAGTAGAGGCCAGCGCCCGCGCGACATTGATTCCGCTGGCGCAAGCGCTGGGCACGAGCAACGCGCACATCGTTTTCAGCGGCAACATCGTCGAAATTGATCGTGTGAAAGACATCAAGCGATTACGCGACGGTGAAGCCCCCGCCAGCCCCCCCACACTACCACCATGACACGATTTGCAGATTTTTTGCGCTTCATTTCGAGCGCAATTTTCCTGGCTATTACGTCAACACACGCTCAGGCGCAGACCCCACTTTCGCACGAAGCCATGACCGAGCGATTGCAGGCTTGCATCAGCTGTCATGGCAAAGAAGGCCGAACGATCAACCAGGAATATTTGCCGCGCATTGCGGGCAAACCTGCAGGCTATCTGTTCAATCAGCTCATGAGTTTCCGTGATGGACGGCGCAACAACGCAGTGATGACTCACCTGCTACAGCCGCTGTCTGACGCCTATTTGCGCGAGATCGCGACCTATTTTTCTGAGCTGGAGATTCCGTATCCGTCACCCGATGTCGCAAAAGCAACCACTGAAGCGCTAAAGCTCGGTGAAACGCTTGTATTGCGTGGTGACCCGTCCCGGAAGCTGCCCGCATGTGCGGCTTGTCATGGTTCGCCGCTCACCGGCGTAGCGCCAGCGATTCCCGGGTTGCTCGGCCTGCCAACGGCGTACCTGAGCGCACAGCTCGGTGCCTGGCGGGCGGGCCAACGACACGCACAATCACCTGACTGCATGGGCGAGATGGCGAAGGCGCTGTCGCCGCAGGACGTGAGCGCGGTGACGGCGTGGCTGTCGTCGCAGCCCGTTCCTTCGAACAGTAAACCGACAGCATCCATCGCCGCACTGGGGGCACCGTTGCCTCTGCGTTGCGGAGGTGTGCCGCAGTGAAGCGAGTCCTTTCGATACTTTTTGGCCTAACCATTCTGGCAATCGCAGGACTGGCTGTCACTCTGTTCCGCGAAGTCGATGGCAGCGCGATTGCAGCAGTTGACGCCACAAAAATTGCTGCGGCCGCTGAGCAAATTGAGCGCGGCGAATACCTGGCACGCATCGGCAATTGCGCTGGCTGTCACACCGCGCGCGGTGGCGAACCGTACGCCGGTGGCGGCGCAGTCGACACGCCGTTCGGTGCGGTCTACGCGAGCAATTTGACGCCAGATGCGTCGGTTGGCATCGGGCGTTGGAGCAGCGAGGCGTTCTATCGCGCCATGCACGAAGGTCGCTCACAAGACGGGCATTTGCTGTATCCGGCGTTTCCGTACCCCCATTTTTCGCTCACCACCCGCGAAGACACGGACGCGATTTTTTCGTTTTTGGTCCATCGCGTGAAGCCGGTGAATCGGCGCAACGTCGAACACGCGTTGGCATTCCCGTACAACAACATCTACGCGCTAGCGGCGTGGCGTTTTCTCTATTTCAAACCATCACAGTTTCAACCAGATACTGCGCGGTCTGCGCAATGGAATCGCGGGTCGTATCTGGTGCAAGGCCTAGCGCATTGCGGCGCCTGTCACAGCACGAGAAATTTGTTAGGCGCCCCGATCGCGGGCCACACGTATGACGGCGCGATGATGCCGCTGAACGACTGGTATGCGCCGTCGCTCACCGACCAACGCGAAGCGTCGGTCGCCGATTGGCCCATCGAGCAAATCGCACGATGGCTGAAGGACGGCACATCGCCAAGCGGCGCCGCGCTCGGCCCGATGGCCGAGATCGTTTTTCAGAGCACCCAACACGCGCGCGACGCAGACCTCACCGCGATGAGCGACTATCTCAAGTCGCTGACAGTAACTGCCAAGAATCCGTCGAGCGTAACCAGCGCGAGCGTCGCGATTAACGAGGCCGGCAAACGCGTCTACAAAGATCGCTGCGCGAGCTGTCATGGCGACGAGGGCAAAGGCAAATCGGAAGACTTCCCCGCGCTCGCGGGCAATCGCACGGTGACGATGGCCAATCCCACCAATCTGATTTCACTGATCCTGAAAGGTGGCTTCGCACCCGCCACGACAGGCAATCCGCGCCCGCACGGCATGCCGCCGTTCTACCACCTGCTAACCGACGCCGATATCGCCAACGTTGCCAGCTATATCCGCAGCAGCTGGGGCAACGCCGCGCCCGCGCTGACCGAGCTGGACATGGTCAAGTATCGGAACGCCGTGAGGACTACGCGGTAGTTCGCGCGATCACGCATCGCTTCGTGTAATGTCCGATGCGTAAATTCATGTTCCATGCTGGGAGGCATTGCAATGACTAGACTTTTTTCCATGG
>JBDSYI010000207.1:0-2663 GCA_039925745.1 Casimicrobium sp.
GACGAGCCTGCGTTCAAGTCTTTCAGCAGCAACGCCTTGGCTTTCGACTGAGCATCGGTATCACCATGGGCGAAGCGGATATGAACGCCATTGGCTGGATCAAGCGCAGACGACGTTGGCGTAAGACCGGCCCCCTTCAGCGTCTTTTCCACGCGTTCGAGCAGCGATGCATCGAGGCGGACAGCAGGCTTATTGGTGGACACCTGAACCGCAGGAACCTGCGGGAAGATGTTGGGAACGGTGTAGAAAAAGCCGATCACAATCGCGAAGATCATGACCAGGTATTTCCAGAGAGGGTAGCGATTCATAGGCGTGAGCCCTATGCGAAAGGTGGGTTGCAGATTGGGATGATTTTGCTCATCGCAACTAGGAAAACGTCGTGATCCTGGCGCGATCTGATGTCACCCCGGCGGAGGCCGGGGCGCGTTGTGATGGCCAGTAGTCAGCGACGAGAGACTTAAATTTGCTTCAGCGAGCCCTTGGGCAAAAGCGCCGTGACTGCATTGCGCTGAAACGCGATTTCGTTCGAGCCGCCCACTTGCAACGTGACATAGTTGTCATCGAGTTTGACGACCTTGCCAACGATGCCGCCAGCGGTGACGCATTCGTCGCCCTTTTGCAGCGCTTCCATCATCGCTTTTTGCTCCTTCGCGCGCTTTTGTTGCGGACGAATTAACAAGAAGTAGAAAACAACAAATATGCCCACCATCGGGAGCAGCGACAGGAATTCATTCCCGCCCGCGCCGCCGCCAAAGATTGATTGCGCGTGTGCAGTACCAAACATTGGAGAAACCCTCGACAAATCAAAAAGTTAACCGTCAATTATAACGAGGGGTGCTGGTCAATCTGAGGAAATTCCGCAATCGCCTCTTTTCGCGCAACCAATTGATTTTCATAGGCTATTTCTCTCAATTTGCAAAAATCGACTTTCGCAATAAAACGTTTCTAGGCCTCATCCAGGCAAGGTTTCCTAGAGAAAGCTATAGTTTGACTGCTTACTAACTCCCAATATTCTTGGCTACATGCGAGCCATGTCACGTTTGCCGACCAAGATTCGTCTGACACCAAACTAAGAACAAACCAAGGGGTTGATGATGGCATCGGGTGAATTTGAGCCTACCGAAATTGCGCAATGGAACGCGCTGAGCATCCCAAGGATGGGCGGAGCACTTGATGTGTGGGGATATGGCGCGTGGGCGAACGCTGGCGAATTCTGGCAATCAATCGACGGTGAACGATTTTTTCACTCCACCGCCGGCTCCTACATTTACTACATGCAAACCAAAGCCCTACCGGGCAATGCAAGTGCTGTCGGGAAATTCTTCTTGCAACACAAAACTGGTTTTAAGTATGACATCACCACTGGAGGAACGGCGGCTGGCGTGCGCAGAATGACCGCTGGCACCAAGGCGGTCATCACCACGTTCATGGATGTTTTTATTGGTACCGTCGCGCTTGTCGGTGGCCCCGTGGGTTGGGGCATCATGGGAATGAATGCCATTGTCCTCGGCGGCAAAGTCGTGCGCAACTACACCGTTTACGAAGACGCGTTAGTCGCGATCCTATCGTCGCGCAAACAGATGCGCGACAAGATGCCGGTGTTTTACCGGACGGTGCTCTGGGAACTCTATTTCGGCGTGGTCGAACAAAAGCTCATGAGCAAGAGCAAGGATCTGCTAGCGGACGCGATCCCGGGGCCGAAGGTCGCAGGCAAGCTCGTCGGGGTTTTGCTGGGCGCGCTCGGTGAGGACAAATTTCAGCAACGGCTCACCGCTCTTGACGAGCTCTTCACCGACGTTCTGGAAAAAGTTTCAAAGTTTGCGATGGATGCCAATCAGCCCATCGGCGCGAAAAAGATAGTGCTCTCAGACGATCAGGTTCGCCAGCTTGCGAACCTGCATGTCAAACGAATTCTCGCAACAACCAACATCGTCATGCCTGCTGCCGCGGAAATGGAAGAGATCATTCGCGAGGCCACACGGCAATGGACGATGCACTCGGCCTACAAAAAAATGTCGGCAGCCATTAAAGCGCTGGCATAGATTTGACGTTATCGACTGCTAGTGCGCGAAGGGCACAACAGCGCACAAAACAGCACTAAGGGCGCGACCTCGACGATCAGGTCGCCATTAATCAGTGCCGCGACCTCGATCCCGATGAAATTGCTCGCGGAACGGAATAAATTGCTGTAACTCGATCGCGTCGCGCATCTCTTTCGCGAGTTGCAGGTAGTAGTGCAAGTTGTGAATCGTGTTCAAAATCGCACCGAGAATTTCGCCCGTCTTGTTCAGATGGTGCAAGTAGGCGCGACTGAAATTGCGGCACGTGTAGCAACTGCACGATTCATCCAGTGGACGTTGATCATCACGGAATTTCGCATTCTTCAACTTGATGTCGCCGAAGCGCGTAAACAGCCAGCCGTTCCGAGCGTTGCGTGTTGGCATCACGCAATCAAACATATCGATGCCACGTTCAACCGAGTAAACGAGGTCTTCTGGCGTGCCAACGCCCATCAAATAATGCGGTTTCTCAGCCGGAAGTTTCGGCCCGATGAAATCGAGAATACGATGCATATCCTCCTTCGATTCGCCCACTGAAAGACCACCCACGGCGATGCCGTCAAAGCCAATATCCATGAGGCCTGCGAGTGATTCGGCGCGCAG
>JBDSYI010000208.1:0-9275 GCA_039925745.1 Casimicrobium sp.
TCACGTTGCCTTTGAGTGCAAAGGTCTTGAATTCATCCATCATTGACATGATTTATTTGCTCCCGAACGATTAAATGTCAATGCAGCTAGATCGCCGCATCCCCGGTTTCCCCCGTACGAATGCGCAGCACCTGCTCCACATTCGACACAAAGATCTTGCCATCGCCGATTTTCCCGGTTCGCGCTGCCTTGACGATCGCCTCAACCACGCGCTCAACGTCGCCGTCGGCAACGATCAATTCAACTTTGGTCTTCGGCAAAAAATCAACGACATATTCGGCACCGCGATACAGCTCTGTGTGGCCACGCTGGCGTCCAAACCCCTTGACCTCGGTGACCGTCAAACCGGTGACACCCGCATCCGCGAGCCCCTCCCGCACTTCGTCAAGCTTGAACGGCTTGATAATGGCTTCTACCTTTTTCATGCGATCTCCTGCATCGTAAGCATTGAAATTCGTTGCCAGTATGCCAGACGGAAAGACAGCGGCCAATCCGGTGACAAAAGTTTCCAGCGCGATGCCCATCCACAAGCTTGCAGATCTATCCTATTTTGCGTCGGGCACCACGGCGGTCACTTCAATTTCAACTCGGGCCCTCGGCTCCACGAGCCTTGACACCTCAACGCAAGTCATCGTTGGAAAGTTGCGCCCGATCACTTCACGATACACCGCGCCCAACTCCTTGAGTCGAGCCGCATATTCGTCGCGATCCACGATATACCAGGTCATGCGCACGATATGTTCCGGCCCGGCATTCGCTTCGCGCAGCACTGCAACGACATTTATCAAAGTTTGCCGCGTTTGCGCAATGAAGTCATCAGTCTCGAACACTTGCTGTCCATTCCAGCCAATTTGTCCGCCGACAAAAACCATGGTGCCGCGCGCCGCAATACCGTTGGCGTAGCCCTTTGGCGCGAGCCATTCAGACGGTTGAAGTAGTTTCATTGTGCGTTCTCATTTTGACGCAGCCGATGTCGCTGCAATTTGCCGGTTTCTGTCCGCGGCAAACTCGAGACGAATTTAATCTGGCGCGGGTACTTGTAGGGGGCAAGATTGGCTTTTACAAAATCCTGCAACGTGATTCGTAGCGCGTCATCAGCGACGACGTCAGCCTTCACCACGATGAAGGCTGTCACAATCATTCCACGCTCGACGTCAGCCTGACCGATCACCGCGCATTCCGCCACTGCCACATGTTGTGCCAGGCAGTTCTCGACTTCCGGGCCAGCTACGTTATAGCCCGCCGTAATGATCATGTCGTCATCACGTGCCTGATAGAAAAAGTAGCCATCTGCATCCATCAAAAAAGAATCGCCGGGATAGTTCCAGCCGTTCCTGACGTATCGAGTCTGTCGTGGTTCATCGAGATATTTGCAACCCGTCGGACCGATGACAGCGAGCTTGCCAACTGATCCTGGCGGCAATGGATTGCCGTTTTCATCGACAACGCGCGCGTGGTAACCCGGGACAACTTTGCCAATGGCCCCACGCCGCACTTCGCTTCCGGCACTGGATATAAAAATGTGAAACATCTCGGTTGCGCCAATGCCATCCAATATTTCGATGCCCGTCGCCTGCTTCCACAGTTGTCGCGTTGCGTCTGGCAAGCCTTCGCCAGCGCTCACGCACGTATGCAGCGTCGGCATCGGTGTCTTTTCAGCGAACGCGGCCATGCGCCGATAGAACGTCGGCGCGGTGTAGCAAATCGTTGCGCCAACGTCATTGATCGTTTGCACCATAAACTCGGGTGAGTAGCCCGCATCCGGAAAATAAACGCTGGCCGCGGCCCACATCGGAAACACTAGCATGCCGCCGAGTCCAAACGTGAACGCCAGCGGCGGCGAACCCACCACGATGTCATCAGGGGTTGCACGCAAGACATGGCGTGGCCATGTTTCGCAAGCGCTCAGAACGTCTCGGTGAGAATGCAACGCAGCCTTGGGCGCGCCCGTTGTGCCGCTGGTGAAAGCCATCATCGCGATATCGTCGCAGTCAGTCTTTACTGCCGGGCAGGCAGTACTTTTGCCGGAAGCGACCTGTTTAACTTCGGTAAACGTAACGATGCGGGTGAGGACCGTACACTGCGTTTGCGCAAGCAACAATTCCTCGGTTAGCGCATCGACGCAGAGCGCAAATGAGACTTGTGCCTTACGAATAACATCGGTGAGTTCGCGAGCCCGCAGCATGGGCATCGTGGCCACCGCAATCAAGCCAATTTTGACCACCGCAAGCCACGCCACCGCCATATCGATACTATTGCCACCGCGCAGCAACACCCGGTTTCCCGACACCAGCCCGTAGTCCTCCAACAACGCACGCCCAAGCTGGTTTACGCGATCCAGCACTTGAGCATAAGTCAGCGATTCGCGCGCGTCTCGCAGCAAAATTCGCTCGCCGTTACCCTTCACAACATTGCCATCGAGCAGCTCAACCACGGCGTTCAACTGCGCAGGGAATTGCAGTTCAGGTCGCTCAAAAATTAACTGCGGCAGCTCACTCGCGTCGGGCATACGGTCGTGAACGAATCGATCAATTTGTGTGCTCACGTTTCTACCTTATTGGTCGACGATCTTACAAATCTACGGTGACTAATTACCTTCAAACACAGGCTTCTGCTTCGCTGCAAAGGCATGAAACGCACGATGAAAATCCTGGGTCTGCATGCAAATCGCCTGTGCCTGTGCTTCCGCCTCAATGGCCATATCGATAGTCATCGACCATTCCTGATTCAGCATAGTTTTGGTCATACCGTGCGCAAAATTCGGGCCCGCGACCAGTGACTCTGCGAGCTTGATCGCTTCAGAATTCAGTTTGTCAGAGGCGTGCAATGAATTGAAAAAACCCCACGCCATACCTTCGTCCGCCGTCATCGCTCGCCCGGTAAACAGCAACTCTGCCGCACGTCCCTGTCCGATCATGCGTGGCAGCAACGCGCACGCCCCCATATCGGCCCCGGCTAGCCCTACACGGGAAAAAAGAAACGCCGTCTTCGCGGCAGGCGTACCCAGTCGAATGTCACTCGCCAGCGCCATCATCGCACCAGCGCCTGCGCAGATACCGTCCACGGCCGCGATCACGGGTTGCGGGCAGTTCTTAATGGCTTTCACAAGATCACCTGTCATGCGCGTAAACGCGAGCAACTCTGGCATGGGCATTTTGGTCAGTGGCCCGATGATTTCGTGCACGTCACCCCCCGAACAGAAATTGCCACCTTCGCCGCTAAGGATAACTGCCTTGATATCGGTCGCATAGACTAGATCGCGAAACAGATTGCGCAGCTCAGCATACGAATCAAACGTCAACGGATTTTTCCGATCCGGACGATTGAGCGTCACGTGGGCGATACGGCGCTCGGCCTCGCCCGTGGTGACGAATCGAAAATGTTTTGCGCTGTGATCAGCCATCGAAAGATAGCCGCTCGCCATCGGATTGTTTGCGTTCAAAGTGCCGCCTCCGCTGCGTTGATGTGTTGTTTCACTTTGCCGAGCAACGCGTGCAGCGACTCGACTTCTCGTGCGTTCAGGCCCGCGAGCGCTCCCACGATCCAGCCCTCATGCACAATGGCCATTTCGGCGAAGGCTTTTTTTCCGGTTGCCGTCAAGCGGATCAGCAGTGCGCGCCGATCGCCTTCAAGCGGCACGCGTTGCACCATGCCTTCCGCTTCCAGCTGATCCGTGATGCCAGTCACATTGCCACCAGTCACCATCATCCGGCGCGACAGCTCATTCATCTTCAGGCCGTCAGGCGCACGTTCCAGTTGCGCCATCAAATCGAAGCGCGGCAGCGTTGTCTCAAATTGTTCGCGAAGGCGAGATCTGACCTGTTGCTCGATGAGCTGGGTGCAGGTCAATAGGCGCAGCCAAAGCCGCAATGCATCATGGTGATCGTCACGGGCGCGGGCTTCGAGGTCCATCGCTCATTGCTCCAGTTGCTTCGCGGCGATTTCCGCACGGCTCAAGCCCGCGAGCGTTGCCGCGACGGCCTTATCCTTTGCCAAATTTCGATACAGCTGATCGCGTCCGCTCAAATATTGTTTCGGCCAATCAACCGCCCGACTGCCCAGTTTTGCGGCCTCGTGCAAAGTCCAAGCGGGATCGGCGAGATGTGGTCGCGCCACCGCACACAAATCGGCGCGCCCAGCGGCAATGATGCTGTTGACGTGATCCGCCTCAAACACCGAGCCGACGGCAATCGTACGGATGCCGACCTCGTTCCGAATACGATCTGCGAATGGCGTTTGATACATGCGACCGTAAACCGGTCGGGCGTCGCGTGTGGTCTGGCCCGTCGACACATCGATGAAGTCGGCGCCTGCCTCTTTGAACAATCGCGCGACGACAATCGCGTCATCTGACGTATTGCCGCCAGGAGCCCAATCATGCGCCGATATGCGCACACTCATCGGCAAGTGATGCGGCCAGGCTGCCCTCACGGCCCGGAAAACTTCGAGCGGATAACGGCAGCGATTTTCGATGCTGCCACCGTACTCGTCGGTACGTTTATTGGTCAAAGGACAGATGAAAGCTGAGAGCAAATAGCCATGCGCGCAATGCAATTCAAGCCAGTCAAATCCAGCGTGCGCGGCGCGCTCTGTTGCCGCAACAAACTGCTCGGTAACCTCGCGCATGTCGTCGTGCGTCATTGCCCTTGGAATCTGATTCTGCGGGCCATAAGGCACAGCACTCGCTGCCAGCAGCGACCAGTTATCTGCCAGCCGGGGCTCGTCAGCAGATTCCCAGCCAAGCTGGGTCGAGCCCTTTGGTCCACTATGACCGATTTGCATGGCAATTTTGGCGCTCGTGGAAGCATGGACGAAACGCACAATGCGCCGCCACGCCTGCATCTGCACATCGTTCCACAGGCCAGCACAGCCCGACGTGATGCGCCCCTCGGGCGAAGGGCACGTCATCTCCGCGAAAACCAATCCGGCTCCACCCAACGCGCGTGCGCCCAAATGCACCAGATGAAAATCCTGTGGCACGCCATCGACCGCCGAGTACATCGCCATCGGTGACACTACAACGCGGTTTTTTAGAGTGACGCTGCGAGCGGTTAGCGGCAACAGCATCGGTGGCGGCGCACTAGCGTCTGGAGAGGGCGCATTTTTACCCAAAAGTTTCGCCGCATGCTCCGCCATCCATCGCTCATATCCGCCCAGCCATTCCGCATCGCGCTCCCGCAAATTCTCATGACTAATTCGCTGCGATCGTGTCAATAGCGAATACGCAAACTGCTCCACTTCCATCGCTGTGTAGCGATCCACGTTCTCAAACCATTCCGTCGAATTGCGCGCAGCGTTCTGAATCTTCAGCACTTCCACCGAGCGCACCGCTTCGTACGCCTCCAGCGTGCCGCGCATGTCATGATCGCCATGCGAGGCGAAGGCGCGCGCAAGCTCAATTGCATCTTCGAGCGCGAGCTTCGTTCCCGAACCAATCGAGAAATGCGCCGTGTGCGCCGCGTCGCCCATCAGCACCACAGCAACATCGCCGTTCCAGTGCGTCCAGGTGTTACAAATTACTCGCGGAAAACGAATCCAGATCGCTGAACCGCGTTGATGCGTCGCGTTAGATAACAGCGCATTGCCATCGAGATATTTTGCGAACAGCTTCTCACAAAAGGCTATCGCGTCTGGCTGCTCCATCTCATCGAGTCCGTGCGCCTTCCAGACTTCCTCGGGCGTCTCGACGATGAACGTAGACGTCTCATCATCGTATTTGTATGCGTGCGCCTGAAACCAGCCATGCTCGGTTTGCTCGAAAGCGAAGGTGAAGGCGTCGAACGTTTTTTTCGTCCCCAACCAAACGAAGCGACACTGCCGAAGATCGATGTCGGGCTGGTAGGTTTCGGCATAGCGCGTGCGAATGCGGCTGTTGAGACCGTCCGAAGCGATGACGATATCCGCCGTGAAATCGGCCGCCAACGGCTGATCATCTTTTGCGTCCACTTCGAACACCAGCTCAACGCCCAGGTCCAGACAGCGCTGCTGCAAAATATTCAGCAGCCGCTTACGCCCGATGCCACAGAAACCGTGACCGCCGGAGCTCACCGTGCGTCCACGAAAGTGCACATCGATATCGTCCCAGTGGTTAAACGCATCGCCGATCTGCGTCGCCGTTACCGGATCGGCCGACCGCAAATTGCCCAGCGTTTGATCCGAAAAAACCACGCCCCAGCCAAAGGTGTCAAACGGACGATTGCGCTCCACCACGCGGATGACGTGCTGCGGGTTTTGCAACTTCATCAACAGCGCAAAGTACAAACCCGCCGGGCCACCACCGATGCAAAGGATGCGCATATCGCCTCAAACTCGATCCGCTGAATTAGCGTACATAGCGATTATTGACATCTAAAGTAATAGCGTCAAGCTGTGTCTGAAAATTGATACAACTTAAGTTTGAATCGAAGCCCGAATAGGGGCTAGTGGCCGATTAGTGCAAAAGTCGACAACTAAACTTTATCGGCCACAGGCCCTGTGCAAACGCGCTTTCATACAAAAGTTGTTTGGCTAAGCTCCACAATCATAGATTCGGATTCGGAGGATTGCGCAACCGCTGGCTAAACCACCACATATGGCCCTCAGGATCGTGCGCACCGTAGCTGCGGTCTGACCAATATTCCTTGCCGTAGTCGTGCACCGACGGCTCATCCACAATCTTTGCGCCATGCTTGCGCGCCTGCTCACAATGAGCGTTGACATCGTCCACATAAAGCATGAGGCTTTGCGTGTTGCCCAACGCCGTCAGAGGGCTCATCATCGGCATGCCGAACTTCTCATCCGCGCCAAGCCGTTCTGCCCCGACCATCACCAGGCCGTCGTCACCATAGGTCAATTCGCTGTGCTCAATGCGCCCGCCCTCGCCCTCTATTTTCAGGCGAACCTCAAACCCAAACGCAGTACACAACCAGTCAATCATCGCCGCCGCGTCGCGGTAATAAATCGCTGATGAAATTCGTGGCCAACCTTCGGGAGTAGGATTCATGGATGTCCTTTCGTAGGGCTGAATGTCGTACGTATTTCGTTAGGCGTTAGCTGACGCGTTGGCCTTATTCGCGCCATCCATTAGTAATCGGATAGCGCCAATCACGCCCGTAAGCACGCGGCGTTACGCGCGGACCCACAGGCGCTTGTCTACGCTTATATTCGTTGATGCGAAGTAAACGCACCACCTTGTCGACATCGGCTTTCGGCAACCCTCGCGCAACGATCTCCGCTGCACTCAGATTGTGTTCGACCGAGAGCGACATGATCTCGTCAAGCACCGGATATTCCGGCAATGAATCCTGATCTTTCTGATCATGCCGCAACTCGGCGGACGGGGGCCTTGTGATCACGCGTTCGGGAATGACGCGACCTAGCGTATTGCGGTAGTTGGCGAGCTCATAGACCAATTCTTTGTCGCAATCCTTGAGCACACCAAAGCCGCCCGCCATGTCGCCGTAAAGCGTGGCATAGCCGGTGGTCATCTCACTCTTGTTGCCGGTGGTGAGCACGAGATTGCCCGTTTTGTTCGAGATACCCATGAGGATGGTGCCGCGAATGCGCGATTGCAGGTTCTCTTCGGATGCGTCGACCGGATAGCCTTTGAACTGATCGGCCAACGCCGCTTCGAACGCTTCGTACACTGGTTCAATCGGGATTTCGTCGTAGCGAATGCCCTGCACACCGGCCATCCAGCGTGCGTCTTCAAGACTGATATCAGCGTTGAATTTGGACGGCAACATGACGCAGCGCACGCGGTCGCGGCCGAGTGCGTCAACGGCGATGGCGAGCACGACAGCGGAGTCGATTCCGCCCGACAAGCCCAGCACAATGCCGGGGAAGCGGTTTTTGTTGATGTAGTCCTTGACCCCCAGAACCAGCGCGGAATAAACATTGGCTGCGGTGGTTGGCAGACTGTTGTAGCGCACCGGTTTCGGCTCGACGCCGTTGAATTCAACGACCGCAGTTGCCTCAACAAATCCCGGCAGGCGTTGCGTCACTTCACCCGCGCTGTTCATCACGAACGATTGACCGTCGTAGACGATTTCGTCTTGTCCACCGACCAGATTGCAGAACAAAATTGGCAAGCCCTGCTCCGCAATACGCGCTTTGCAGGCGGCCTCACGCGCAGCCAGATGTTCAGTGTCGTAAGGCGAACCGTTAATCACTGCCAACACCTGTGCGCCAGCGGCTTTGGCAAGCGCAGCCGCTCTCGACAACCAAACGTCTTCGCAAATCAACACGCCCACTTGCAGCCCACCGATCTTGACGACGGTGGCAGCGCTGCCATGTTCAAAGTAGCGCTTGTCGTCGAACACCGAATAATTCGGCAGCTCCATCTTGCGATAAATCGCTTCGATCTTGCCGCCGCGCAAGACGGCAGCGGCGTTGTAGAGGCCAGTGTCGTCACGCCACGGAAGGCCGATGATGGCTGCCAGCTTCGGAGGCAGTTTTTCTGCGAGCGCCTCGACCTCCGCTTTGCAGGCCGCAATAAATGATGGCTTTAGGAGCAAATCCTCCGGCTGGTAGGAACAGATCGAAAGCTCCGAGGTCAGCAATAAATCTGCGTTGACGGCAGCGGCTGATAGCGCTGAATCAAGGATTTTGGCGGCGTTCCCCGTGAGGTCGCCCACGAGAAGGTTGAGTTGGGCAATAACGACTTTCATGAAAGCGATTGTAGGGTGAGCTCGCGGCTGATCGTCACACTACGGCAAAATGCAAGCAATGCAAATCGAAGTTGTTGATTCGCTTGCGGCCGTCGCGGCGCAAGAGTGGGATGCCCTGGTGGCGCTGGCCGGTGGCAATGTATTTCTCTCGCACGCCTACCTGCACAGCCTGCACGCAACAGGTTGCGCTACGGCGCGAGCGGGGTGGCAGCCGTGTTACCTCATCGCTCGCGAGGGCGCGACGCTGGTGGGAGCGATGCCGCTATATCTCAAGGCTCATTCCTACGGTGAATACGTGTTCGATTGGGCGTGGGCAGACGCCTACAAACGCGCAGGCGGCAACTACTACCCGAAGCTCTTGTCCGCAGTGCCGTTCACGCCTTGTGGTGGTCCGCGCGCGCTTGCCGCGAATATCGATATTCGCGACACACTGATTCGGGCCGCGATCACGTACGCCAACGATTTGGGCGTATCGAGCCTACATGTGCTGTTCCCACCAGAAAGCGAAGCAAAGGCATGGCAGGACGCGGGACTGATGCTGCGTCAAGGCGTGCAATTTCATTGGGAAAATCGGGAGTTCGCAGACTTCAATGCAATGCTCACCAGCATGACACACGACAAGCGAAA
>JBDSYI010000209.1:0-4837 GCA_039925745.1 Casimicrobium sp.
TCAAAACAGAGGCGGCCATCGCAGCCGCGTTCGTGAATTTTCCGCCGTCTGAGGACGTGGTTGCTCCGTTTCAGGCAGCAGGCGTCCTAAGTGGCACGGGCTACACCTCGAACAATCTTGCCAAGCAATTGCGCATGGTGGCGGCACTGATTCGTGCCAGCGTGCAGTTCGGCGCGGCAGGCACTCCGCTGAAGCGCCAGATCTTCTTTGTCGGCATTGGCGGCTTCGACACTCACGGCACTGAATTCTGGAATAACAATCCCTCACTGAATACGCAAATTAGCAAGGCGATCAACGCGTTCTGGACGGCGATGGGCAATGTGCAGGTCGTTGGCTCGCCGGGAGCCACTGCGCAAAGCAAGGTCACCCTCATGACCATGACTGATTTCGGTCGGACCCATGATTCCAATGGCCAGGGCAGCGATCACGGCTGGGGAAGCCATCAAATCGTGCTTGGCGGCGCGGTCAAGGGCGGTGCCATTTACGGCATGAATCACAATATTCAGAATACAACTACGGCTCCGGGGACCGTGCCTAACTCCGACAGCATTGCCAACTCAGCCAACGCACCCAGATACTTGGGTGTTGACGCCACCAACCGACAGGATTTGAACTGCGGTGCAGTCCCGCGCATCGGCATACCGCCCGATCCGTACTCCGGTCCGACAACGGCAGGTGCCCGCTGCGCTGGCCTCAATCACTGTTTGAGCCGAGGCGAATTGCTCGCTACCACTTCCGGTGATGCGGTCATGGCTACCATTGCCAAATGGTTCGGCGTTCCGATGCCCACGACAGCTGACGTGGACGCTCTCTTCCCGACGCTTCGTGCGGCGCATCCGAACACCGACTGGACGGCAGCTGACATGGGGTTCATGAATCCCGGCGCTTAAACTTCGTCGCACCCAGCTTGCTGGGCCCTTTCGAAACCGGTCGTTAGCTGGATTTGCCATCATCGATGTGTTTTCAGTCGGCACAATTCGAATAACAGAGCTAAACATGATCGAGGACCAAGCTTGACGCAGATCCGCCGTATAACGCCCTGGCCGTCCGTCGTCGGAACGCGATTGCAGCGGCTCACCCTGCTGTCGCTGATTCTGACGATGTTGGCAGCAACCAGCGCTTGGGCGCAGGACATCAATAACGGACGCGCGCTCTACATCACACCGTTGGTATCGGGGCAGTTCAGTTGTAGCAATGGACAGTGTCACGGGCCTAGTCCCGCCAACAACCAGAACAAAATTCAGATTGCGGCCGACGATCCAGACCGCATTGCACTGGCGATTAGTCAGGTGGCGCAGATGGCGTTCCTCAAGACTCACGTGACCGGATCGCAGCTTGCGGATCTGGCGGCCTACATTGGTAATCCCGGCGGCGTTACCGGAAGTCCCACCGCAACAGTGACACCTGCGTCTCTGAGCTTTCCCTCTACCGTCGTCGGTAGCGGCGCACCGGCGCAGCACTTCGCTATCAATAACACGGGCACGGCAGCACTGAACGTGAGCGGGGTCAGCAGCAATAACACCGAGTTCTCCCTGGTAAGTAGTTGCGGCACGATTGCCGCTGGCGATAGCTGTAGCGTGTCAGTGGGATTCACACCCGCTGTCGCTGGTAATCGCAGCGGCACAATAACCGTAAGTCACAACGCAACGGGTGGCGTCAGCGTGATCGCAGTGTCCGGCACCGGCAGCGTGGCGGCGATTCCGGGGATTCAAGTAACACCCTCGTCGCTAGATTTTGGTTCTGTCGCCGTCGGCTCGTTTTCTGGCAGCTTGATGGTCGCGGTCAATAGCACAGGTACTGCGCCGCTAGTCATCACGGCAATCTCTGATAGCGGCTCAAATTTTCCGCTTCTGGGCGGCACCTGCACGATCGGTGCACCGATTGCGCCAGGCACAAGTTGCACGATTGTGCTTCGATTTGTGCCTTCTGCCGAGGGCGTGCATTCCCGAATACTTGCCATTAGCCACAACGCGAACGCCGCGTCCGTCGCACTAAATCTCACGGGCACTGGCACACCTGCGAGCGGCGCACCGACTACCAAGACCATGGTCGAATATCGGTATGCACCGCTCAACTATTACTTCGTCACGTCGCGCGACGACGACAAGACCGCACTCGACAACATCGCAGATTTTCAGCGAACAGGATTGAGCTTTCCGGTTTACGCCACCGAAGCCGTTGGCAGCAAAGCCATCTCTCGCTTTTATTTTGACAAGGTCGCCGTAAACGGCACGCGCGGCAGCCATTTCTACACCCTGCTCGACAGCGACAAAGCAGCGCTCACTGCGCTGAACCCAAACAATACTGCGACACCCCGTCTGCCGGTCAATGAGGGCGTGGATTCGTGGGCATTTTTTCCGGTCGTTTCAGGACCCGGCGGATTGTGTGCGAGCGGTTTGACGCCGGTGTATCGCCTGTTTCGCGGCAGCGCGCGGTTTCCGGATGATCCGAATCATCGCTTCACCACCAGTGTCGCCACGTATGCCGCATTCGTTGCGCTCGGCTGGGACGGCGAAGGGGTGAATTTTTGCGTGCCGCAACCGTAGCGAGTAACAACAGCGTTTAAGGCAATAGCGCCTGCAGATTTGCTTCAATTGTGGTTGCGCCCGTTGCGGTGGCTTTGACGCCGCTAATCAGCTCAGCACCGCGCAAATTGAGCAGATAACGCAGAACCAAAAGGCCATCGGTGGTGGCTTTAACGCTGGCGTCGCCATCTACATCGAGCGCGTTTCCGAGCAAGGCAATGTAGCTCGCTATCGCCGTGGCATTACGTTCGGCATTGACGCCGATTGCTCCGGTAGTCAACACCGAGCCGCGCATCCCCAGCAAGTAGCGCAGCAACAGCACACCGTCAGTGGTCGCATCAAAATTGCCGTCGTTGTCGATGTCGAGGCTCGGCACAAACGCGCCTGGCACTAGTTCCGCCGTCACGCTGGATGCGCTGGCAGGGGCGCTATACGTGTGTGCTCGTGCGCCCGCGTCCGACCAGGTTCTGAAGCGATATCCATTGCCTCCAAGATTCTGATCCGGTGCGGCCACGGACAGCGCTGCCCCAACGGCCGTTGTCACGGTAAACGGTGTCGCGCGCAATGCGCCGTTGACGTTCAGGCGAAGGCCGGAAGGCGTCGAGTTGAACGTGATATCAACGGTATTGGTGAATCTGATTTTCCTCAGTTGCCCACCACTGCCGTAGGTGACGTAATACAGTGCCTGTGTGTTGCCATCGGGCGCGAAGCGCAATGAAGTGGCCCCTCCCGTAGTGGCGGGTGGGCCGAGGAAGGTGACGGCGGTCGCAATGGGCACCGTCGGCAGGCCCGTCGCGGGAATGATGAAGAGGCTTTTGCAGACATAGTCAGCGATGAGGTACTTTCCGTTGTACGCAGCGGGCCACACGCCGTTCGGCACGAACGCGCCTCCGGTAATGGAGGTGCAATTGGTAACGTCGACCCCCTGCCCGTTGGTGCGCCCGTACGAAAAGACCGGATCGACCATTGCGGGGGGGGTCGGGTTGCACGGTCCTGAGCTGCTATTCACGCCGTTCGCCTCGCGACAATTCCAGCCGTAGTCAGCGCCGGATTGCAATTCATCGACCTCTTCGCGAGCGCCCTGTCCGACGTCGTTGATGTAGGCGCGCACCCCCGACGCGTTCGAGTCCATAGTGAAGCGAAACGGGTTACGCAGGCCCCACGCAAAGGTCTCCTGACAATGATTGCCAACGGTCGTCGCGCCGCTGACGTTGCAGCGCCCGCTTGCCGCGCCGATGAACGGGTTGTCCGAGGCAACGGCCCCGCTGCGCGTGATGCGCAGAATTTTTCCGGTCAGAACATGGGTATCGCGCGAGGCGTCGTTGCCGCCCCCACTGCCGGGGCTGGTGCCGTTGTAATCGGTGCCGCCGTCTCCGACACTGATGTAGAGGTAGCCATCCTTGCCAAAATGCACATCCCCGGCGTTGTGATTACCGCCGCGCGCGGGCATGCGATCCACCAGCACGACTTCGGTCGCAGGATCAATGACATCGGCGTTAGCCGCCGTGCCGAGAACGAAACGAGAAACCCGATTCGCCCTGCGATTGAAAGCCGAATACGTGCCGACCGGCGTGCCATCGCCCGCGTTGGCAGCGGTGTAGTTGGGAGCGGAACAATCGGAGCCGTTGCGAGCGGTGTAATACAGATACACAAACTTGTTGACGGTGAACACAGGATCGATCGCGATGCCGAGCAGTCCCGCTTCGCTGACGACGCAGATTTTCGGATCTGCTGAAGTGGTGCCCGTATCGAAGCTTAGCGCGGGGGTCGGCAGCAGCGTGGCGTCCTTATAAACGCGGAGCGCTCCCGACTGACTGGTGATGAGTATTCGGCCATCAGGCGTGAATGCCATTGCCGTTGGGGCCCCCACAGCAGTCACCAGCGTGTCGGTGAACCCGGCGGGCAGCGCTTGCCCGTGACCCGAAGGAGCGAGCGCAGTCAGCGCACACAGCGCCGCTACAACGTATAAGGTGGATCTTTTCGTCATTGCCGGAATTTATGCCGTTGGCATTGAAATCACAAGCAAAATTCAATACCGCAGATGGCGCGGAATTAACAACTTTTAGAAAAATTGACCTGTGATAACCAATTCATATAGGTAGTATAAACATTAGTTGTAAAGTCGACTTTATAGAATATAGCGACTTTTCCCATGCACAGTAGTCATTTCAGCGAAAAGCTGTTTATCTACCTGTAGCGAAAAAACCAACGATTTTCGGCCTCTTAACGGCGCTGCAATAAACCCACCTTGTCCCGCACGCAAACATCGCTACATTAATGCCATGGCACCGGCCGAATGCAATTGGTAATTT
>JBDSYI010000210.1:0-1796 GCA_039925745.1 Casimicrobium sp.
TCGCAACCGGAGCAAGACCGAAGATCGCAATTCTGCGCGAGCAGGGCGTGAACTCTCACATCGAAACCGGCCACGTTTTCACGATGGCGGGCTTTGATGCGTACGACGTTCACATGACCGATCTGCAATCGGGTCGTCACACGTTGGACGAGTTCAAAGGCTTCGTCGCTTGCGGTGGTTTCAGCTATGGCGACGTGCTCGGCGCGGGCGCAGGTTGGGCGAAATCGATTCTGTTGAACGCGGAATTGCGCACGCAGTTTCAGGAGTTTTTTGCCGAAGACGACACCTTTGCGCTCGGCATCTGTAACGGCTGTCAGATGCTCGCGCAGATGGCTCCCATCATTCCGGGCGCAGCGCATTGGCCAAAATTTATTCGCAATGGCAGCGAGCAGTTTGAGTGCCGCACGGCATTGGTTGAAGTGATGGAAACGCCGTCGATTTTCTTCAAAGGCATGGAAAAAACACGACTGCCGATTGTGGTTGCGCATGGCGAAGGGTTCGCGCAGTTCAAGAACGATGAGCAATATGAAGCGGCGCAACCCCTCGTTACGATGCGTTTCATTGACAGTAACGGTACGGCGACCGAAAACTATCCGCTCAATCCGAACGGGTCACCCAGCGGTATCACGGGTTTGACCACGGAAGACGGACGTTTCAACATCCTCATGCCGCATCCTGAGCGTACTCATCGCGTCGAGAATTTTTCATGGCATCCCGAGGGCTGGACGCGCTCGCCGTGGCTGCGGATGTTTGAGAACGCGCGGGTGTGGTTGCGTTAACAGCTTTTTCATGAAATGACGGTAGCACCGGGGCTGGCATTCGTTTTAATCAAAAGTCGAGAAGTGGCATTTTTAACTTCTAGCCCCTGATAAGCGGTGCTTGTACGAAAAAGTTGGTTTCTTCGTGCATGCCCGTATGCACATTTTCTCGGCCCGTAAATGTGTGGGTCAGACGCATTCGAAAAATCATGCGAACGACATTTCGTCAGGGCGTCGCCACACATTTCGAATCAAAGTATGCCTTGATTTCTACGTCGGTTTTCATGCCGCCGCCGACCTTTGCGTTTTGCGCCGCAGTGATCAGCGCGGGTCCAGTCCGCGCTTTGGCGTAGCGCCAGAACATCAAGCCATCGGTGACTGACAGCAGTTTGCCGTCGCCGTCCACATCGAGCGTGGCACCCAAGGCACCGAGATAGTCAGCAATCGCCTGTGGAGATTGCCGCGCTGCGGACGGATCGAACGACAGGTTGGCGGTCAATGTCGCGCCGCGCATGCCGCTCAGGTAGCGCATCATAAGCACGGCGTCGGTGCTGGCGTTACACGCACCATCGCCGTCGATGTCAAAGGGCAGTGGCGCAGCAGCTATGGCAATTGTTTTCCAGTGTGCCAGCAGGTCGCGAAGCGCCTGCGGCTTGTTTTGCGGCACGCCGTTGCTGCCCGCCTGATTTTTCGTGTTTTGGCCGTGGCAGCCGGCACAGGTACGGATTTCGCCCGCCTGAAATGTGACCCAGAGTCGCTCGCGCACGACGGGCTCTCCAGTGGGATCGGTCGTTTGCCATGTCAGTGCACGATTGGCCGGAACGAAGGCGGCGCTTGATCCGTCGCTCGCGATTTTTACACTTCCGAGTGGTGCGTTGGGCGCGGTGTTGGTGGGATTTTTTCCTTGCGCCATCGGCTGCGCGATGGAGCGTCTTCCTTCACGACCCTGCGACGCGCGAATCTGATTGGCCTGAAAAATTTGGTAATGCGCCAGGTCGTACACCTTGCCGTTGCCGTTCGTGGTCATCGCGCCGCCGA
>JBDSYI010000211.1:0-2398 GCA_039925745.1 Casimicrobium sp.
ATGCTGCCTTGGACAATAAATATCTGCATGATGCTGAACGGACGCGCCCCCAGCGTACGCAGAATGGCGATGTCGGATTGCTTGTCGGTCACCACCATGACGAGCGTGCTCACGAGGTTGAACGCCGCCACCGCCACGATCAACGTCAGGATGATGAACATGACGCGCTTTTCCATCTGCACTGCTTTGAAAAAGCTCGCGTTCATACGCGTCCACGGCTTCACTTCAACGCCCGCTGGCAGCGTTTTGAGCCAGTGATCCGTGACCACATCGGCCTGCATCAAATCGCGCAACTTGACGCGAATGCCGGTGACAGTATCGCCAAATTGATAGAGTTTTTGCGCGTCATTCATGTGCACTAGCGCCACGCGACTGTCGGCCTCAATCCAGCCGATTTCGAACAAACCAACTACCGTGAAATTTTTGAGTCGCGGCACGGATCCGGCAGGCGTCACGGTGGTTTGCGTAGAGACGAGCGCCACTTTCTCACCCACGCGAACGCCGAGATTCCTCGCCAGGTCAACGCCCAAAATCACGCCCCATGCGCCCGGTTGCAGCGAATCGAGCGTGCCCACTTTCATATGCTTCTGAATGGTCGCAATCTGCGCTTCATTCGTCGGCTCAATGCCACGCACGAGTGAAGGCTTGCTGATTTCACCATTGAGCCACATTCCCTCGCCCTCTACATACGGTGCAACCGCTTCCACCTCGGGATTGCTTTTGAGAGTAGCGGCCACACCCTGCCAGTCGGCGAGCGGCGAATCAAACCCCTTGACCTCCACATGCGCCGTCGCCGCCAGCATGCGCTCGCGCAGCTCGCTCTGAAATCCGTTCATCACCGAAATGACGATGATCAACGCAGCAACGCCCAACGCAATGCCGAGCATTGAGATGAGCGAAATGAAGGAGATGAAACTGTTGCGACGCTTGGCACGCACGTAACGAACACCAAGCTCCAACTCGTAGCGGGAAAGGAGGGACATCGGACTGAATTCTACGCGTCGAGAGTGGCGACAGACCGCGCACGTTGGCAGTTCGTTCCACAGCACGCCGAGGTGCAGGTCTGTTAAGCACGAGTCCGCGTGTCGCTTTTCAAACTGATCAGCTTTATAGTGAGATGACCAATTGACCGGGGCTAAATCCACAAAACGTCAAATATCGACTTATAAACAAATTGCCATCCAGTCCCTTCAAAAACGTCATTCTGTAAAAAAGCTGTTGCTCAACCAATGAAAGGGCAGATCGATTCAAAGGAATCATCGAACATCCGGTTCAGAGAAATTCTGAACAACGTCAAGGCGAAGTGCCGCATGGACGCGCCAAGAGATTAATTCATTGGAGACTTGGCGAAGTGTCAAGTATGATCACTCGCGGAATAAATCAACCTGAACCCCTATTTCCACCGGGTTGTTCTGTATTGCAGCTGGCTGGACCTCGGCACAGCTTCGCGTCCACCTTACCTACACACTGGGAGCAAACCATGCACTGCTTTTCTCGCGATAATTATTCCAGTCTCGTATCCGTTTTGCGTCAGTATGGGAAACGCGTCTGCAGCGGCGTGGCCTTTGCGCTAATCGCCAATGTGGTGACTGCCTCTATTATTGTCGACCGCGCAAGCGTTGAGCAAGCGCTTCAGCGCGGCGCGCTCTTGTGGGATGTGCGTGCGCCAGCGGACTATCAGAAGGGCCACGTGCCCGGCGCGGTGTCGATTGGCGATGCGCCCACCGTGCTGCGCGACGCTAACCGCGAAGATTTCATCAGTGTTGCCGCGATTGAGCGAATCCTCGGCGGCGCTGGAATTGACCCTTCGCGGGAGATCGTGGTGTATGGCAATCGCGGCACATGGAACCCGTACTTTGGACTCTACACGGTGCAATATTTCGGCGGCAATCGGGTGTCGGTGTATCACGACGGAATTGAAGACTGGATGGAAGCAGGCAAGCCGCTGGTCCAGATCGAAACCAAACTCCCGCCGGTCGCCTTGAAGCTCACGGTGGATCATTCGCGTGTGGCGTCGACTCGCGAGGTGATTGAAAAAGTGGGCAAGGCAGGCGTGCAAATTGTTGACGCCCGCACGCCTGCCGAATTTCAGGGAAACGACATTCGCGCGATTCGAGGTGGTCACGTGCCAGGCGCGGTGAACATTCCGTATGAGCAAAATTGGCGGGAACCCGACACGCTTGCCAAGCTCGGCAAAAAGCAGGTGAACTCGAGCGTGGGCATGTCACTGAAGTCGGTCGATGATTTGCACAAACTCTACGCGGGACTCGACAAAGACAAAGAGACCATCGTGTATTGCCAAAGTGGCGCACGCGCCAGCGAATCCGCGGGCGTGTTGCAGCAACTGGGCTTCAAAAACGTCAAGGTCTACGACTCGTCGTGGCTCGGATACGCAAGC
>JBDSYI010000212.1:0-5048 GCA_039925745.1 Casimicrobium sp.
TGGCGGCATCGTTCAACGCAATTTCTCGATGACGTGATCGTGCTCGCGCCGCGCGCCGAATGGGTCGCCACGCTGCCCAATCACAAGCTGCCCGATCGCACGGATTTTGTGCGCTACGGTCGCGACCTGCCCGCGCGGGTCGCCGCGTGGCAGACGGCCGTCGCCGAGAGCGAGCGATTGCGCGATGAGTTTGCGCAGTGGGTCGGCGCGGGCGCGGATGCGGGCGAAGTCGCGGCGCTGTAGACAATGAGCCCTGCCCGTTCGGTCGTCGGTCCGTGGGAGAATCGACGGGGAACGCTTAATATGCATCTGTCATGATCGAACCGTCCGAAAACCCTCGCAAACGCATTTCATTGGTAATTCCGATGTTCAACGAGGGCGATGCGATTGCTGTTTTGTTTGCGCGACTCGACGTGGTGCTGCCACCTCTCGCGACCTACGATTTCGAGATCGTCTGCGTGAACGACGGTAGCACGGACCAAACGCTCATCACACTGATGCGGGAGAGCGCTACGCGATCAAACCTCGTCGTGGTTGATTTAAGCCGAAATTTCGGCAAAGAAGCTGCGCTGTCTGCTGGACTGTTCATCGCAGCGGGCGACGCCGTGATTCCGATGGATGCAGATTTGCAGGACCCGCCCGAGGTTATCAAGGACTTGCTCGCGAAGTGGGAGGAGGGCTTCGAGGTCGTGCTCGCACGGCGTGGCGATCGCTCGTCAGATTCGGTTGCCAAGCGCTTTACCGCGCAATCGTTTTACCGCATTCATAACGCGGTGGCGGACGTGGAAATCCCCGCCGACGTGGGCGATTTTCGCCTCATGGATCGCGTGGTTGTCGAGGCATTGAACGCACTGCCTGAAGGACGGCGGTTTATGAAGGGCCTGTTCGCATGGGTCGGTTTCAAAACCACGACGATCGACTACCGCCGCGACGTGCGCGCCGCAGGAACGTCGAAGTTCAACGCATGGAAGCTTTGGAATTTTGCGCTTGAAGGCATTTTCAGTTTTTCAATTTCTCCGCTGAAAATCTGGACCTATCTCGGCTTTTTTGTCGCGCTCGCTGCGGTGGGTTGGGGCGGCTGGATCGCAGTGCGCACCATCGTCTGGGGCGTAGACATTCCGGGCTATGCGTCCGTGCTGGTCGGTGTGCTGCTGCTCGGCGGCCTGCAGCTCATTGGCATTGGGATGATTGGCGAATACCTTGGGCGGGCGTTTTTGGAAGCTAAGCGGAGACCTGCTTATTTGATTCGCAAGGTTTTGCGGGACGGCGCTGGAATCGGCGAAAGAGTACCGGACCCGAACGCCGTGACATACGAGTCGCGCATCAGCTCTGAACTTTCGACGTTTGAGCACAACGAGGTGGTCCACGATTTGCCCGCGATCTTTCATTATTGGTCCAACACCTATTTAAGGCCAAAAATTGAGACGTTCGGTTTCTCGCATCCTGATGATTTTTTCATCAAGCAACTTGTAAACAGAATGGCTCCGGATAATGGTTTCAGTCGATTTGTCAGCATAGGTGCTGGCAATTGCGATACCGAGATTCGTGTCGCCACCGCGTTGCGTGATCTGGGCCAAAGCCAATTCGTCATCGAATGCCTGGAGCTCAATCCTGCCATGCTGGATCGAGGTCGTGAACTCGCCGCTGCCGCTGGACTGAGCGCACATGTGGTTCCTGTTCAGGCAGACTTCAATAACTGGAGCCCCAGCGGAAACTATCACGCGGTGATGGCTAACCAATCGTTGCATCACGTCATGAATCTGGAAGGATTATTTGATGCCATCGCAATGGCAATTAAACACACAAATGGTGTGCTAATAACCTCTGACATGATCGGTCGCAACGGCCATCAACGCTGGCCTGAAGCACTTGCGATTGTCGAAGAATTTTGGCGGGATCTGGAGCCGCAGTACCACTATAACCACCAGCTCAAGCGGCAAGAGAACACGTTCGTTAATTGGGATTGTGCCACCGAGGGCTTTGAGGGCATTCGCGCACAAGACATCTTGCCGCTGCTGGTGGATCGCTTTCACTTTGACCTGTTCGTTCCGTTCGCTAACGTGATTTCACCGTTCATTGATCGCGGATTCGGGCCAAATTTTGACGTGAACTCTGATGGGGATCGCGCGTTCATTGACCGTGTCCATTTTCGCGACGAAGCAGAATTAAGCGCCGGACGCATCAAGCCGACCCAGATGTTTGCAGTGTTGTCGCTAGATCACAGCGGGCGTAGCGAGCACCCTGAAGGCCTCACACCGAAAGGCTGCATCCGGGTTCGTGATGAAAATTTGGCTAACGTGTAGGATCGAAGGTCGGGCAAAAGCCAACGGCAGCGATTCGCCAGCGAATCAGTCAGTACTCACTAGTCGATTGACTTCACACAGCTGATAGTACATCTCGCGTTGGCCAACCTGTGCACGGTATCGTGGGCAGTCGCCGTCGGCCAGGGCGCGGCCATATTTGCGTAGTTTTGAGTCAACGGTAGTGCGAAATGCCATATCTGCCGCAGTGTGGTTTGCGCCACTGTCGGCTCTAACGAGCGCAAGCACCTTGCCACCCCGTTCTCGAATGATGCGGTTCGCTCGATCAATATAGCCCGACGATTCCGGGAAGTTGTTGGCGAGGCCGATTGCTGCGATTTCCTTTGGGAACCCAGTCAGGAGCCAGGCCATGGGCACATCACCGACCAGTAAAACGGTCGTCGATTCAGGATGCTCGATTCTGGGGGTTTCAATTCGGTGCGATTTTTTAGCGAATTCAACCCGCTCGTGCAGCGCGGGACGGAACAACGCCGCCACCGAAGTCAAGATGATCAACGCCATCACAGATATTCGCCATCCGATCGATAGTGGTAGCTTGCCGATCAGTATCCACGCGACGAGCGGCAACAGCATTTCCAGTGCCACCGTGTAGCGAAAAATGCCGAATGCAAACATCCATACAACGTAGCTAACCAACGCGAACGTTAAAACAACCTGCTGCGCCTGACTATATTGAACTGCGCTGCTGCTCGACTGTGAAGGGCGTTTGCTGCGCGTAAATTTGCCCATCGCACGCAATGCGACGGCGACCAGTGCAATGCAATAGACGATGGGCCAAATGAACGGCCGTACTTCTACCTCGGATATGCGGATCGGATTCGCCACGACCACGAACGGGAACGCCAGTGCTTCAAGCAGCGACCGCGGTTGCCATGCTGCGGGGTCTCCATACATGACGGACGCCGCTAGCGGTGACGCAAAAATCTGATTGAACTGCGGAAATAGCGGATTGCCAAACGTATTCCACAAAAATGCGTACCACCAACCACCGCTGATCGCGATGCCAGCCACAGACGCGACCGCGAACACTGCCGAGCGCAGTGAGCGCGCTCGCCAGTCTGACGCCGCGAGTACCGCGACGGAAGCCATCAGTGCCAACGCGAATGGCGCCGCCGTAAGTTTCAGCCCGCAGGCGACACCAACGAGCAAACCAGCCGTCGCGATTCGCGTCAGTCGCACCCTTCGTATTGTTTCTGTGCTGGCTTCCGTGACCACTAACGCGAGCGCTGCCATGATCAGTACTGACGTCGTGTTATCCCCGATCGTGGTGCCGACTCCCATGATGAATGAGCCCGTCAGGCAACCCAGTATCGTCACCAGCAGTGCCGAGGCATTGCCACCACGTCGATATGGCAGCGAACGGCGCGCAACGTAGAGCAGTCCGACCGCCGCCAAACCGTGAAAGCACCCAGTGGCGAATGCAACCCAACGGGCATTCCAGTTTTGCACAACGCTCAACCAGTAATAGGGAACGTCGATTAAGGGGTTAAAGTAGCTTTGAAACATCGCGGGAGCCAGGTCGATTCCATAGCGATCACCCAGTAGCGCATGCGCGTTGTACAGATGGTAGTTTTGCAGGTCCCAGTTGAAGTCCTGTTGCATCACCGTCGCGACGACAGTCCCTATGAGGATCGGGACCCACGCGTACAGTGCGGACGACGAGAAGACGGCGGCTAACAAGCGCCGTGCTTGCACGATCACCGCAGGAGGCACTCGTTGGATCTTCTGCTTTACTGCGGCAGCGGGGTGCAATGCCGGACGATCGGCGCTCGATAATTGCGGCCAGTATTGCTCTTGCCGCAAATAATTCGCATAACGAGCTTCAAGTCGCGATGCCGTCACCGCGTTAAGCAAAATTCCGCAAACGAGTGAAATGACCGAAATGATTGCAAGAGAAGCACAGAGCACCGCAGTCGGCAATCGCGGCACGAGCCCTGTTTCCAGAAACGTCGTCCAGATCGGAATGGCAAGCACCACGCTAATGGTCGCAGCAACAGCGGCGACAGTACTGAAGAAGGCGAACGGGCGTTCACTCTTAAGCAGGCCCACAATCATCCGAAGTATGCGTGCGCCATCGCGATAAGTATTCAGTTTGCTGTGTGAGCCCTCGGGACGTGCAAAATAGTCAGTGTCGATTTCGCGCACCGGCAGCCGCAGGCGGAGGGCGTGCACGGTGAGCTCTGTTTCAATTTCGAATCCTTGCGATTGCGCAGGAAACGACTTCGCAAACCGGCGCGAAAAGATTCGATAGCCCGACAGCATGTCATCGAAGCTGCGACCAAAAAGCGCTGCAACAACGGAGGTGAGTGCCCAGTTGCCAAAGCGATGTCCGCTGCGGTAAGTTTCAACCTCGACGGACTTGCGACGTCCGACCACCATGTCGAGTTGTCGGCCGAGAAGTTCATTGACTAGCTGCGGCGCAGCCTTTGCATCGTAGGTGCCGTCGCCATCGATCATCACGTAAACGTCGGCATCGACATCAGCAAACATGCGTCGGACGACGTTTCCTTTGCCCTGAAGCAACACCTGGCGCACGTCCGCTCCAGCGCGCCGCGCCTCGGCAACCGTGTTGTCGCTCGAATTGTTGTCGAACACGATGACATCCGCTGTGGGAAGCGCTGAGCGAAACGCCTGCACAACACCATAGATCGCCACGCCTTCGTTGTAACAAGGTACCAGCACGCATATTCGCGCGGTGCGACAGGTCTGCGGGGCGTGTTCGGTCAT